>JBAXLO010000007.1:0-44369 GCA_037134755.1 Bacteroidota bacterium
AAAATAAGACAAAAAAATGTTTAATAAACTTTTAATCGGTATAAACTCTATTAAATAAATATTTTTTTTATTCGTATGTTAATAATTTTTGTATCTTTGCACCCTAATATTTGCTCTTTATAATTTTTTTCAGGAAGCCAGCCTACCGCCCAATAAAATTTGATTTTTATTAATTATCTTTTATTACTACGTTAAGTTTTGCTTTATTTTAGTCCGGTAATGTCCTAATTTTGGCATGTATCGAGGAGTAATTTAAGCTATACAACAATAAGTAGAAATTAAATAATAATTAATAAAATCAATATCATGAACTCAAAGTATGTTTATTATCTGTCAATGGTTGCACGCGTAACTTATTTATGCGAAAACAATGCAGCAGTTCTTTTACTTTTACCCGCATTCAAAGGGTTTGTAACCCAATTAATTGCTATGAAAGCAGTTTGCGATGGTTATGTTCAAACCCTTCAAGCACAAACTTTAGCCAATACAGATATCGGAGTTGCTATTAAAAGAGAAATTGCACTCAATTTAGGTGCCGCTGCATCTGCTATCAGTAGTTATGGTATTACTATTGAAGATGAAAAATTAATTGGTTTTAAAATATATACTGAAAATGAATTATTTCATCTAAAAACACAAGAACTAAAAGCTATCATGATCACTATTTTAAAAGCAATTGATGATAACAAAACAGCACTTATTCCTTTTGGTATTACTACTGCTTTTATTTCCAAATTAACAGGTTTACAAACAAAATTGGACACTTTTAATGTTTCTAAAAATTTAATTGATCTACATAAAAACACGCTAGAAGCTTTAGATTTAGAAATTAGTAAAATAAGAATATTATTTAAAAATCATTTAGATACTATTGCTGAAATGTTTCAATTCGATAGCAACGAATTTTACAAAGCATATTTATCAGCACGCAAAGTCCCACATCATCACATGCACGCCAAAACTCCTGTTCCGGCTAATGTTACCACAGGTCAGTTAGCCGTTAAACTATTAGAAAAATTAACAGGCTTACCTGCTCAAGGTATAACACTTTCAATTTTAGCTATTAATTTCATAGCTATAAGCGATACTAACGGCGAATATTTTAAAGACAAACTATTACCTGCCGAATACAGTGCAATCCTAACAAGCGATAAATCTGAACCTATTGAATTTACATTTATAATAAAAATCGGCGAAACCACAGAATTAGGTTTCATCATGGAAGCTATTACAAAATAATATATTTCATATTTTCCTGACACCGTTTCATACGGTGTCAGGTCTAAATCTAAAAAAGCTATTTAATTGGATCTTCCGGTTAGCGGTTCCAAACCGCTTACCGGATATATTTTAAAAAAAATACAACCCTGATAAATTAAAAGTTTGTCAGGGTTTATATTTTTCCTTTAACACTATCTATGTTAATATGAGCAGTTTGCAAATACTCACTTAATAATAGGTAATTTCAACTACTATCAATTGTCCCTATTGTTCACCTTAATAAAAAACCATCAATTTTCATTTTACATTTTCAATCATAAATTTTACATCTATTTTATTCTTTGCGTTCTTAGCGAATTCCTTTTCTTCACTTTGCGTGAATAAATTAAAAAAACAGCATAGCTGCAATCTATTTGTAGAAATATTATATCTTAAGAACTGTAAGCAGCATAATAGCGATTCAGTCCCTTGTTCCTACAAATTATAGATCGTAAAGTTAAGTCGAATCTTGAAAGACTTTAATTGATATTTTGCTAAACACTACAATACAAGCTATATATGTTTTTAAAAAACCTCAGAATCGTGTAAGACGACTTCAGAATTTAGTAAGACACTAGCAGCAATGAGTAAGACAACTTCAGAATCGATTAAGAAACTTTCAGAATCAACTAAGACGTCCCCGGAACTGAGTAAGACAACCGCAGAATTGAGTAAGTCACATAAATTACTACCTCAATATTCCCGGAATTGAGTAAGACATCCTCAGCATTGAGTAGGAAACTTTCAGAATCAACTAAGACAACCTCAGAATTGAATAAGATTACCTCGGAAATGAGTAGGTAAATCGAAAATAAAAGCTCTATTGTTGAAAGCTTAATAAAATAAATTCAAGTATAATCAACAAGACATAATTCGTAATTCGTATTTAAAAAAAAGCCGTCAGCAAATTAATGCTGACGGCTTTTCTATTAACATAGAAATGTATTATTCTTATGCCTGAGCTTTAGGTGCACCTAAATTAAATGGAATTGCATCCATTGCATCTGGTTCTTTAATCTTACCATAAGCCGACTCAAACTTAGCAATGTTCTCTTGCAATGCTCTAAGTAATCTTTTAGCATGTTGAGGAGTCAATATTATCCTTGATTTTACATTTGCCTTAGGAACCCCGGGCATCATCTTGATAAAATCAACAATAAATTCAGATTGAGAATGAGTTATTATCGCTAAGTTAGAATAGATACCTTCAGCCACTTCAGGACTGAGCTCTATATTTAACTGATTTTCGTTTTCTTGTCCGTTCATTTTATTTATTTCTTAAAGTTTAGTTCGTCCATTTCTTCCTGAGATCCTACTAAAATGCTTTCATACTCTCTTAATCCTGTTCCGGCTGGAATTAAATGTCCTACAAGAACATTTTCTTTCAATCCTAACAATTCATCAGTTTTAGCATTAACAGCAGCTTCGGTAAGTACCTTTGTTGTTTCCTGGAAGGAAGCAGCAGATAAGAAACTTCTAACCTGTAAAGAAGCTTTAGTTATTCCCTGTAACACCTGTCTGGCAGTTGCAGGTTGAGCATCTCTGGCTTCAGCAAGTTTTCTATCCTTACGTTTAAGTACTGAATTCTCGTCTCTTAATTTCCTGGCACTAACTATTTGTCCGGCTTTGTATATTTCAGAATCACCTGAATTTATGATAACTTTCTTTCCAAAGATCCAATCATTTTCATCCTGGAATTCAATCTTATTCGATAATTCACCTTCCAAGAACTTAGTATCACCCGGATCATCAACTTCAACTTTTCGCATCATTTGACGAACAATAGTTTCAAAATGTTTATCATTAATCTTTACACCTTGCAAACGGTAAACTTCCTGAATTTCGTTTACGATATATTCCTGAACTTTCATAGGACCTTTAATAGCAAGGATATCAGCAGGAGTCATAGCACCCTCTGATAAAGGAGTACCAGCTTTAACATAATCATTTTCCTGAGCAAGTATCTGTTTAGATGTTGGGATCAAGTAATTCTTTTCTTCACCTGTTTTAGATGTGATTATAATCTCTCTATTACCACGTTTTAGTTTCTTACCAAAAGAAACAACACCATCAATTTCGGATACAACAGCAGGATCTGAAGGATTTCTTGCTTCAAATAACTCAGTTACTCTAGGCAAACCTCCAGTGATATCACCGGCTTTACCGAAGTTTCTAGGAATTTTAACAAGAATATCACCGGCAACTATCTTAGAGCCATCTTCAACAATAATATGAGAACCTACAGGTATATCATATATTCTTAATACTTCACCAGATGTAGATAAAATATTTATCTGTGGATTCTTTGATTTCTGACGAGATTCAATAATTACTTTATCCTGATAACCTGTTTGATCATCAGATTCAATTCTATAGGTTACACCCTCAATGATGTTATCATATGAAATCTTACCTAAAACTTCAGATAAAATAACAGCATTGTATGGATCCCAATCTGCAAGTATATCACCTTTTGCTATTTCTGTTCCATCTTTAAAGTACAAATTAGCACCATAAGGAATAAAACTTGAAGTAAGTATAATATGAGTATTTTTATCAACAATCCTCATTTCAGCAGATCTACCGATAACAACATCATAAGTCTTACCTTCTGAATTCTTATATTCAACAGATCTTAATTCGTCAATTTCAATTACTCCAGAATATTTAGCTTCAATTCTTGATGAAATTGCAATATTAGAAGCAGTCCCCCCAACGTGGAATGTACGAAGAGTAAGCTGTGTTCCCGGCTCACCAATTGATTGAGCAGCAATAACACCAACAGCCTCTCCTTTTTGAATCATTCTACCGGTTGCAAGATTTCTACCGTAACATTTAGCACAAACACCTTGTTTAGATTCACAAGTCAATACAGAGCGTATTTCAACTTCCTCTATTGGAGAATCTTCTATTTGTTTACAAATATCTTCAGTTAATTCTAACCCTCCTGAAGCTAATAATGTTCCGGTATGAGGATGGTAAATATCATGTAAAGAAACTCTACCTAATATCCTATCATATAAACTCTCAACAGTTTCTTCATTTTTCTTTAATGCGGCAGAAGTTAAACCACGTAATGTTCCGCAATCTTCTTCAGAAATAATAACATCTTGAGCTACATCAACCAACCTACGTGTTAAATAACCAGCATCCGCTGTTTTTAGAGCAGTATCCGCTAACCCTTTACGAGCACCATGTGTTGAAATAAAATATTCAAGAACTGACAAGCCTTCTTTAAAGTTAGATAGAATTGGATTCTCAATAATTTCACCCCCCACTGAACCAGATTTTGTTGGCTTAGCCATCAAACCTCTCATCCCTGACAACTGACGAATCTGTTCTTTTGAACCACGGGCGCCAGAATCAAGCATCATATATACAGGGTTAAAACCTTGCTTATCTTTTGAAAGCTGTTGCATTAACATCTGCGTAAGATGTGAATTAGTATGAGTCCAGATATCAATTATCTGATTATATCTTTCATTATTAGTAATGAAACCCATATTATAATTACTCATTACTTCATCAACTTCTGCGTTAGCTTGATCAACTAGTTTTTCTTTAATCTCAGGAACAATTACATCACCAAGATTAAATGATAAACCACCTCTAAAAGCCATTGTAAAACCTAAATCCTTTATATCATCTAAGAACTTAGCTGTTTTAGCAGTACCTGTTTTTTTCAAGATATTACTAATAATGTCTCTTAAAGATTTCTTTGTAAGAAGTTCGTTTATGTAACCGTATTCTTGTGGAACAACTTGATTAAATAAAGCACGACCTACAGTTGTTTCTATTAATTGTTTTTTAGTAATACCGTTTTCTTCAACGGCCCAAAGAACTTTAATCCAAGCATGAAGATCTACTTGTCCTTCGTTATAAGCTATAACAACTTCTTCAACTGAATAAAAAATAGAATTTTCACCTTTTGCAGGATTACCTTCTTCACTTTTTCGCCCTTTAGTCATATAATACAACCCTAAAACCATATCCTGAGAAGGAACAGTAATAGGAGCACCATTTGCAGGGTTAAGAATATTATGAGAAGCAAGCATTAGTATTTGAGCCTCAAGAACTGCAGCATGACCTAAAGGTACATGAACAGCCATTTGGTCACCGTCAAAGTCGGCATTAAAAGCAGTACAAACTAAAGGATGTAATCTAATCGCTTTACCTTCCACTAATTTAGGTTGGAAAGCTTGAATACCCAACCTATGCAAAGTTGGAGCTCTATTAAGAAGTACAGGATGACCCTTTAATATGTTTTCTAATATATCCCAAACAACAGGGTCTTTTCTGTCTACAATTTTTTTAGCTGATTTAACTGTCTTAACAATACCCCTTTCAAGCATCTTACGAATAATAAAAGGCTTAAAAAGTTCAGAGCACATATCTTTTGGTAAACCACACTCATTTAATTTAAGTTCAGGACCTACAACAATAACTGAACGACCTGAATAATCCACACGTTTACCTAATAAGTTCTGACGGAAACGACCTTGTTTACCTTTTAAACTATCACTTAATGATTTTAAGGCTCTGTTTGAATCAGTTTTAACAGAACTAGCTTTTCTTGAGTTATCTAATAATGAATCAACCGCTTCTTGAAGCATACGCTTTTCATTACGCATAATAACATCAGGTGCTTTTATTTCTATTAGCCTTTTTAATCTATTATTTCTAATAATAACTCTTCTGTAAAGATCATTTAAATCTGAAGTTGCAAATCTACCTCCATCTAATGGAACAAGTGGCCTAAGTTCTGGTGGAATCACCGGAACTACTTTTAAAATCATCCACTCAGGTCTATTTTCAATTCGTCCTTGAGCATCTCTAAATGCTTCAAAAACTTTTAACCTTTTCAACAAATCTAATTTTCTTTGTTGAGATGTTTCAGTACCTGCTTTATGACGTAAATCAAATGACATTTGATCTAAATCTAATCTTGCTAAAAGTTCTTGTAGAGCTTCTGCTCCCATTTTAGCTAAAAATTTATCAGGATCTGAATCATCTAGAGCTATATTTTCTTGTGGTAAAGAATCTAAAATATTAAAATACTCTTCTTCAGATAAGAAGTCAAGCACATTAAATCCGTCATCTTTTTTAATTCCTGGATTAATTACAACATACTTTTCATAATATATAATTGAATCCAATTTTTTTGATTGTAATCCTAATAATGCTCCAATTTTATTAGGTAACGATCTAAAGAACCATATATGAGCTACTGGGACTACAAGTTGTATATGCCCCATTCTTTCACGTCTAACTTTTCGCTCTGTAACTTCAACACCACACCTATCACACACAATTCCTTTATATCTTATGCGCTTATATTTCCCACAATGACATTCCCAATCCTTTATTGGACCAAAAATTCTTTCACAAAACAAACCATCTCTTTCAGGTTTATAAGTTCTATAATTAATTGTCTCAGGTTTGAGAACCTCTCCTCTTGAACGCTTAAGGATTGATTCAGGTGATGACAGACTTATTGTTATTTGTGAAAACTCACTTTTAACAGTTGTATCTTTTCTAAATGCCATAATTTTATTGCAATAAAAAATTAATTAATTTTCGAATTAAATAGTTATTAGGTTTAAATAATATTTTTAATCAAAAGTAATATTTAAACCTAATCCTTTCAATTCATGAACTAAAACATTAAAAGATTCAGGGATACCAGGCTTTGGCATGTTATCACCTTTTACTATAGATTCATAAGCTTTAGCTCTTCCAATAACATCATCTGATTTTACTGTTAGAATTTCTTGTAAAATATTTGCAGCACCAAATGCTTCAAGTGCCCAAACTTCCATTTCACCAAAACGTTGCCCCCCAAATTGAGCTTTACCACCCAAAGGTTGTTGAGTAATTAAAGAATAAGGTCCTATTGATCTAGCATGCATTTTATCATCAATCATATGATGAAGTTTAAGCATATATATATAACCAACAGTAGCTGTTTGATCAAATCTTTCACCTGTTCCTCCATCATATAAAAAGACTTTTCCGTTTTCAGGTAAACCAGCCTTTACCATATATCCATTAATTTGGTCAATTGTAGCACCATCAAAAATTGGAGTAGAAAATCTTAAACCTAATTTAGCACCAGCCCAACCTAAAACAGTTTCGTATATCTGGCCTAAATTCATACGAGAAGGTACACCTAAAGGATTTAAGACTATATCAACTGGTGTCCCATCTTCCAAAAATGGCATATCCTCTTCACGAACAATTTTAGCTACAATACCCTTATTTCCATGGCGACCTGCCATTTTATCACCTACTTTAAGTTTACGCTTTTTAGCTATATATACTTTGGCCATTTGAACTATTCCAGCTGGTAAGTCATCACCAACAGTTGCTATAAACTTATTTCTAGAATATTTACCTAATATTTCACGATACTTTATACTATAATTATTTAATAATTCTTTTATTAATTTATTAGTATCTTTATCGGAAGTCCATTTATCAGAATTAATATTATGAAAATCAACATTCATTAATATTTTCTGGGAAAACTTAACCTTTTTAGGGATAACATCTTCTTTCAGATTATTATGAATACCTTGAGAAACTTTCGAACTTAATAAGACTAATAATTTATCAACTAACTTGTTTTTTAAATCAGTAGTTTCTTTATTAAAGTCTTTATCAATAGTCTTCATTACATCTTTATCCTTATTCTTGGATTTTCTGTCTTTTATTACTCTTGAGAAAAGTTTCTTATCAATAACTATTCCTTTCATTGATGGAGGAGCTTTCAAAGATGCGTCTTTTACATCGCCCGCTTTATCTCCAAAAATGGCTCTTAACAGTTTTTCTTCTGGAGTTGGATCAGATTCTCCTTTAGGAGTTATTTTACCAATTAAGATATCTCCTTCATTTACTTCTGCTCCAATACGTATAATCCCATTTTCATCAAGGTCCTTTGTTGCCTCATTACTAACATTTGGAATATCATTTGTCAATTCTTCCAAACCTCGTTTAGTTTCTCTTACTTCTAAAGTAAATTCCTCAATATGTACAGATGTAAAGATATCCTCTTTAACAACTTTTTCAGAAATTACAATAGCATCTTCAAAATTATACCCTTTCCAAGGCATAAATGCAACCATCAAATTTTTACCTAAAGCTAATTCGCCATTTTTTGTTGCATATCCTTCACATAATACTTGACCTTTTTTTACTTTTTCACCTTTTCTAACAATAGGTCGTAAATTAATTGAGGTATTTTGATTTGTTCTCATAAACTTGGTTAGCTTATAATGCTTTAAATCTTCATCAAAACTAACTAATCTCTCTTTCTCATTACGAGCATATCTCATTATAATTTCGTCAGCATCTACATACTCAACAACTCCATCAACTTCAGCATTAATTAATACTCTGGAATCTTTTGCAACATTTGATTCTATACCAGTTCCTACAATAGCAATTTCAGGATTTAATAAAGGGACAGCTTGTCTCATCATGTTAGAACCCATTAAAGCTCTATTTGCATCATCATGCTCTAAGAATGGTATTAAAGAAGCTGCAATAGATGCAATTTGATTTGGAGAAATATCAATTAAATCGACTTTCTCTCTCTCTACTATAGGATAATCTGCAAGATATCTAGCTTTTACTTTTTCAGCTGAAAAGGTTCCATCAGCAGCTAGTTTAGTATTAGCCTGTGCAATAATTTTATTTTCTTCTTCTTCAGCACTTAGATATATATTTTCTTCTTCTAAAGCAACTTTCCCTTCATAGACTCTTTTGTAAGGAGTTTCAATAAAACCTAATTTATTGATTTTGGCATATACACATAGTGAGGAAATTAATCCGATATTAGGACCTTCAGGTGTTTCAATTGTACATAATCTGCCATAATGAGTGTAATGAACATCTCTAACTTCAAAACCAGCTCTTTCTCTTGATAATCCACCTGGTCCAAGAGCTGAGATTCTTCTCTTATGAGTAATTTCAGCTAATGGATTTGTTTGGTCCATAAACTGAGAAAGTGCGTTCGTTCCGAAAAAAGAGTTTATTACAGATGATAGAGTTTTTGCATTAATTAAATCAGTTGGTGTAAAAACTTCATTATCTCTAACATTCATTCTTTCTCGAATAGTTCTAGACATACGTGCAAGTCCGACTCCAAATTGAGCATAAAGCTGTTCACCAACGGTTCTTACTCTTCTATTGCTCAAATGATCAATATCATCAACTTCTGTTTTCGAATTAATTAACTTAATTAAATATTTTATGATATCAATTATATCTTCTTTAGTTAAGACTTTAATATCAATTGGAATACTTAAATTTAGTTTTTTATTAATCCTATATCTACCAACATCTCCTAAATCATACCTTTTATCTGAAAAGAATAATTTTTCGATAATTCCTCTGGCAGTTTCTTCATCAGGTGGTTCGGCATTTCTTAATTGTCGATAAATATATTCTACAGCTTCTTTAGCATTATTTGCTGTGTCTTTTTGTAAAGTATTAAATATTATGGCATAATCATTAGTGTTAACATCTTCTTTATGAATTAAAATTGTTTTAATTCCAGCTTCAACAATCATGTCAATATGCTTATCTTCTAATATTGTTTCTCTATCAATAATTACTTCCGTACGTTCTATAGAGACAACTTCACCAGTATCCTCATCAACAAAATCTTCTATCCAAGCTCTAACTACTCTAGCTGCAAGTCTACTTCCAATAATTTTTTTAAGACCCGCTTTAGAAACTTTAACTTCTTGTGCTAAATTAAATATTTCTAAAATATCTTTATCAGTTTCAAAACCAATTGCTCTTAATAATGTTGTGATAGGAAGTTTCTTTTTTCTATCAATATAAGCATACATTACACTATTTATATCAGTTGTAAATTCCATCCAAGATCCTTTAAAAGGAATAATTCTTGCAGAATACAACTGTGTTCCATTAGCATGCATACTTGTACCAAAGAAAACACCTGGAGATCTATGTAATTGTGATACTACTACTCTTTCAGCGCCATTAACTACAAATGTTCCTTTTGGAGTCATATAAGGAATCATTCCTAAATAAACATCTTGAATAATTGTTTCGAAATCCTCATGCTCCGGATCTGTACAATATAATTTTAATTTTGCTTTTAGAGGAACACTATATGTTAATCCTCTTTCAAGACATTCTTCAATAGAATATCTAGGAGGATCAATAAAATAATCTAAGAACTCTAATACGAAATTATTTCTTGCATCGGTTATTGGAAAATTTTCAGCAAAAACTTTAAATAAACCTTCATTAATTCTATTCTCTGGATTAGTTTCTAATTGAAAAAAATCTTGAAAAGATTTAATCTGAATATCGAGAAAATCTGGATATTCAGTATGAATAGTAGATGCAAAATTGATTTTTTGAATTGATTTTATTTCCAAAATTGAAAAATTTTAAATGTAAAGAAAAATATTATTAATTTATATAAATAGCAAATAATAGGCTACTTGAAATCAAATAGCCTATTATTCGTGAGCAATTAATAGAGTATTAAACCTTCATTTATTTGATCTCAACTTCAGCTCCAGCTTCTTCTAGTTGTTTTTTTAGTGCTTCTGCTTCATCTTTAGAAACAGCTTCTTTTAATGGTTTTGGAGCAGCATCTACTAATTCCTTAGCTTCTTTTAATCCTAAACTAGTTAATTCTTTAACTAACTTTACAACTGCTAATTTTTGTTGTCCTGCTGATTTTAATATAACATCAAATTCAGTTTTTTCCTCAACAACATTACTTGCTGCACCAGAAGTTGGTGCTGCAACAGCCACAGAGGCAACTGCTGGTTCGATACCATATTCATCTTTTAAAATATCAGCTAATTCTTTTACTTCTTTAACTGTTAAATTAACTAATTGTTCTGCAAAAGCTTTTAAATCCGCCATTTTATTTTGTTTTAATTTGTTTTTAATTTAAATTATTAATTTTTTAATAAACATTTTATTCAGGTCTATCTGATAATGTTTCAAGTATACCACTTAATTTTTCCCCACCACTTTTTAAAGCAGAAATCACATTGTTTAAAGGTGATTGAAGTGTTCCTATAATTTCACCAATTAATTCATTCTTTGATTTAACATTTACTAATGTATCAAGCTGATCATCTCCAATGTAGAAACATTCTTCTACAAAAGCACCTTTTAAAATTGGTTTTTGTGAATTACCTCTAAACTCCCTAATTAATTTTGCAGGAATATTATTTACTTCAGCTAACATTAATGAAGTAGGTCCTTTCATAACTGAAAATAATTCAGTGAAATCTCTTCCTGTTTCTGCTAATGCTTTTTTAAGTAAAGTGTTTTTAACTACTATCAACTTTACATCTCTTCTAAAACAAAATCTTCTTAATTTACTAGTATTAACAGAATCAAGATCTGATATATCTGTTATGTAAACATTACTATATTTAGAAATTTGTTTCGATAGAGATTTTACAAGTTGACCCTTTTCTTCTTTTTTCATAGTTATTTTTCTTTTAAAGAAAATTTATTTTATAAAGTTATAGATTTAGGTTCAACCTTAATACCTGGACTCATAGTACTAGAAACATAAATGCTTTTTACATATGTACCCTTTGCAGCAGCTGGTTTAAGTTTTAGTACCATCAGAATTAATTCCTTGGCATTTTCAACTATTTTCTGATTTTCAAAAGATACTTTAGCAACACCTGAATGTATAATACCAAATTTATCAACCTTAAAATCAATTTTCCCAGCTTTGACTTCATTAACAGCTTTACCTATTTCCATTGTAACAGTACCAGTTTTTGGATTAGGCATTAATCCTCTTGGTCCTAAAATTTTACCTAACGCTCCTACTTTTGGCATGACATTAGGTGTTGTAATAATGACATCGATGTCAGTCCAACCACCTTTAATTTTATCAATATATTCATCAAGCCCGTAGTAATCAGCTCCAGCTGCTTTAGCTTCGTCTTCTTTATCAGGAGTACATAATACTAGAACTCTAATTGTTTTTCCAGTTCCATGTGGTAATGTTACAATACCTCTAACCATCTGATTTGCTTTTCTTGGATCAACACCTAATCTAATATCTACATCTACAGAAGAATCAAATTTAGTATTGGAAATTTCTTTCACAATTTTAATTGCTTCTTCAATAGAATATATTCCTGATTTATCAAATTTGCTTAAAGCTTCTTTCCTTTTCTTTGTTAATTTAACCATTACGCGTTATATTAAATTGTTTGAATTTAATAATGTATAACTACATTATTTACTTATTCTGCAAAAGGATTATCCCCTTTTATCAAAACACCCATACTTCTTGCAGTACCTGCAACAATACTCATAGCAGATTCTAAAGTAAAACAGTTTAAATCAATTAATTTTGATTCAGCTATTTTATTTATCTGTTCCCAAGAAATGGTTGCAATCTTATTTCTATTAGGTTCGCTAGAACCCTTTTTTATACTTGCTGCTTCCATTATTTGAACTGCTACAGGAGGAGTTTTAATTACAAAATCAAAAGATTTATCCTTGTATACAGTAATTATAACCGGAATAATTTTACCCGCACTTTCTTGAGTACGTGCATTAAATTGTTTGCAAAATTCCATAATATTTACACCTTTTGAACCTAAAGCTGGTCCTACAGGTGGTGATGGATTTGCAGCACCTCCTTTAATTTGTAATTTAATAATACCACTAACTTCTTTTGCCATTTTACTTAATTACTTAAAATTTATAAATTTAAGCTATGTTTTTATTTAATTATTCTTTTTCAACTTGCATAAAACTTAATTCTAAAGGTGTCTTTCTACCAAAAATTTTCACCATTACTTTAAGTTTCTTTTTCTCTTCATTAACTTCTTCAATTATTCCACTAAAGCTATTAAATGGTCCATCGATTACTTTAACAGATTCTCCTATTATAAAAGGATCATTTAATTCTTCTCCTTGATCTGATAATTCATCAACTTTCCCTAATATTCTATTAACTTCAGAAACTCTCATTGCTTCAGGTTCTCCATTTGATCCTAGAAATCCTATCACATTTGGTATACTCTTTATAATGTGAGTAATTTCGCCAATTAAAAATGCTTCAATTAATACATAACCTGGAAGATAATTTCTTTCTTTGCTAATTTTCTTTCCTTTTCTTACAGAATATACTTTTTCTGTAGGTATTAAAACTTGAGAAATATAGTCTTGAAGATTGAGGCGGCTAATCTCACTAATCATGTATTCTTTTACTTTTCTTTCTTTTCCACTAATCGCCCTTACAACATACCATTTTTTAACTTGTTCTATCATACCTTTTGTAAAATTGGCAAGAATAATAAAAAATAAAAATAAATTGATTTAAATCTTTTTTTTCAAAACTAACTTCAAAAGACACTTATTATGTCTTAAGGGAAGCAAGATATTTTTGAAATAAAAAAAGTATTAATTAAAAAAACTATAAAAATAACCTAATAGGCCTTTCCATATTAAATCTGGATGTGCCCCAAATAAAATATCCATTCCAAATACAACTAAAGCTATTATTAACGATGCTATTGAAACTACAATAGCACTATTTTGTAATTCACTCCACGTTGGCCATGATACCTTATTCATAAGTTCGTCATAGCTCTCTTTAATATAATCTACTACTTTTGACATTAAATCTAAATATTTGCACGGGTGGAAGGACTTGAACCCTCAGCCAATGGTTTTGGAGACCACTACTCTACCAATTGAGCTACACCCGTAATTAAACTGATAAAGAAATTTAATCTTTATCAGTTAATATAAATTAATCTAAAATTTCTGTTACCTGACCTGCACCAACAGTTCTACCACCTTCACGAATTGCAAAATTTAAATTTAAATTTAATGCAATTTCTGAAATTAATTCTACTGTTACAGTTAAGTTATCGCCTGGCATTACCATTTCTACACCTTCTGGTAAAATAATTTCTCCAGTAACATCTGTAGTTCTAAAATAAAATTGAGGACGATATTTATTGTGAAAAGGAGTATGACGTCCACCTTCTTCTTTCTTTAAAATAACTACAGCAGCTTTAAAACTTTTATGTGGTTTTACTGAACCTGGTTTCCCAATTACCATTCCTCTACGAATAGCTTCTTTGTCGATACCTCTTAATAATAAACCAACATTATCACCAGCTTCGCCTCTATCTAATATTTTTCTGAACATTTCAACACCAGTAACAACTGATTTTAATTTTTCAGCTCCCATACCGATAATATCAACGGGATCACCTGAATTAATTACACCTGTTTCTATTCTACCAGTTGCAACTGTTCCTCTTCCTGTAATTGAAAAAACATCTTCAACAGGCATTAGGAATTCTTTATCGATTGCTCTTGGAGGTAATGGAATATAAGTATCAACAGCTTCCATTAATTCCATTATTTTTTCAACCCATTTTGGTTCTTTGTTTAAACCACCTAAAGCTGAACCTTGAATAACAGGAGTATTATCACCATCAAAACCATAGAAACTTAAAAGTTCCCTGATTTCCATTTCAACAAGCTCTAACAATTCTGGATCATCTACTAAGTCGACTTTATTCATAAAAACAACTAACTTAGGAACTCCAACCTGACGTGCTAGTAAAATATGTTCACGTGTTTGTGGCATAGGTCCGTCAGTAGCAGCAACTACTAAAATAGCTCCATCCATTTGAGCAGCACCAGTTACCATGTTTTTAACATAATCAGCATGTCCTGGACAATCAACATGTGCATAATGACGAGCAGCGGTTGAATATTCAATGTGAGCTGTGTTAATTGTAATCCCTCTCTCTTTTTCTTCTGGAGCATTATCAATTGAATCAAATGATCTGAATTCTGATAATCCAGCATCAGCTAATACTAGAGTAATAGCCGCAGTTAAAGTTGTTTTACCATGGTCAACATGACCAATTGTTCCTACATTTACATGTGGTTTGGAACGATCGAATTTTTCTTTTGCCATATAATTTTTTTATTAGGTGTTTACTATTTATAATTATTGTTTAAAATATTTTTAATTTAAAGAGCCATTGACGAGAGTTGAACTCGTGACCCCTTCCTTACCAAGGAAGTGCTCTACCTCTGAGCTACAACGGCTTTAAAAAAAGAGCGGAAGACGGGGCTCGAACCCGCCACCTAAAGCTTGGAAGGCTTTCGCTCTACCAAATGAGCTACTTCCGCATTTTGTGGGGAGAGGAGGATTCGAACCTCCGAAGGCTGCGCCAACAGATTTACAGTCTGTCCCATTTGACCGCTCTGGTATCTCCCCAAAATTCAAAAAAAGAGCCGATGGAGGGATTCGAACCCCCGACCAGCTGATTACAAATCAGCTGCTCTGGCCAACTGAGCTACATCGGCAATTATTTTAGGCTAATTTTCAAATTAAAATTCCTTTTTGAAAAGGACTGCAAAAGTATAAATAATTTTTGAATTGACAAATTATTTTATGCTTTTTTTTAATTATATTCCTTTTATTTTTTCTTTTTGTTTTATAAGTTGTGTGCGTAATGCATCAACTACATGATCTACCGATTCTTCAAATGTCTTACTTTGCTTTTTTGCAAATAATTCACTTCCTGAAATTAATAATTTAATTTCAGCAACTTTATTATTATGATCTTCTGCATTATCTAACTTTAAAGTTACTTCGCTATTAATGACACCATTATAATGGCTTGACAATTTATTAACTTTATCTAAAATAAAATCTTCTAAACGTTTATCTGTCTTAAATTTTACAGAATTAATAGTTATTTTCATTGATTCCTCCTTTTTTTGCCTTTGGATGGGCTTGTTTATAAACTTTTTTTAAATTCTCAATTGAATTATGAGTGTATATTTGTGTTGCTAATAAATTAGAGTGTCCTAATAATTCTTTTATTGTATTAATATCAGAACCATTATTAAGCATATGAGTAGCAAATGTATGCCTAAGAATGTGAGGACTCTTTTTATTTATTGTAACTACACTACTAAGATAATAAAAAACTATATTATATACAAATTTTGAATGCATTTTTTTTCCGTTTTCTTTCAAAAAAAGAAAATTATCAATCTTTAAGTCTGTAAATATTTCATTTTTAATTACAATGTATTTAGCAACTATTTTTCTCAAAGAACTATTTATAGGTATTATCCTTTCTTTATTTCCTTTTCCTAAAACTTTAAGAGATAAATTTACTAAATCCAAATCCTTTTCTTTAATATTAATCAATTCTGAAAGTCGTATTCCTGTTAAATAAAACAATTCAATTATCAATTGGTTTCTCTTTTCTGAGAATCCTTTTCCTAATTTCATATTATTAAGCAAATTATTTAATTTACTTTCTTCAATAAAAGAGGGTAAACTCTTAACTGATTTTGGTGAAATTACTTTATTTAAAGGATTAATTTTGACAATTGTATTTTTAAGTAGGAACTTATAATATGATTTTAATGAAGATAATTTCCTTTGAATGCTTATTGGTTTTAACCCTGCTTCCATTAACTCCACAATCCAAGACCTAATCATAAAATGTGTTATAGCTTCTAAATCTTGGTCACCATAATTACTTTTTATATATAAAAAGAATCGTTCTAAATCATTTTGATATGCTATTAAAGTATTAAAGGAATATCTTTTTTGAAACCTTAAATAGTTAATAAATTCATTAATAAGCATAAAAAAGGAAAATTTGAATTACAATTAAAATTATATCAAATTTTCCTTAAAACTTAATTATTGATTTTCAAAAACTTATTTTTCTTCAGCTTGACGTAACTGCTGAACATAAATAGCTTTTAAACGTTGCTCCCTTAATTTTACAGAAGGCTTAGTGAATTTTTGTCTTTCACGTAATTCCTTAACTGTTCCTGTCTTTTCAAACTTTCTTTTAAGTTTTTTTAATGCGCGATCAACATTTTCGCCTTCTTTAATTGGAACAATGATCATAATTGATACCTCTTTCTTTGTTAATTTATTTAATAAAAATTCTAAAATTGGCTGCAAAATTAATAATAAGTTTTTAAATTCCAATACATTTATTTATAAAAATATAAATAAAATTATTTTGGTGCTTTTTTAATTAGATATATTGCTAGTAATCCAAACAATAAAGTAGGAATCCAAACTGATAAAAAAGCAGGTAAATTTCCAAAAGTTGCAAACACTGTTGAAATTTTCATAAATAATATAAAAGAGAACGTAATAATTAATCCATAAGCTAAATGAATTCCAATCCCACCTCTTACCTTCCTTGAAGAAATTGCTATACCTATTAATGTTAATACAATTGTTGCAAATGGATATGAGATACGTTGGTATTTTTCTACTTCATAGAATTTAATTCTATCAGAACCTCTTAATTGCTCTTGTTTGATGAATTTTCTTAATTGAGCATAATCCATCGTTTCAACATCTTTACTTTTCTTCGAAAAATCAGATGGAGCAATATTAATAGTTGTATCAAGTACATTTCCTTTGATAAATTTCTCATTTATTCCATCAATGGTTCTTATCGTATAATTCCGTATTTGCCATTTATTTTTAATACTATCATATATTATTTGTTCAGATGAAAGTTTAAAGTATAGACCATTTTCATTTATCTTTTCAATTGAGAAATGATACCCTGTATTATTTATGTTATCATAATTTTCTAAATACAAATAAGTTCCCTTCTCAACTTGTAGATGAATATTAGATTCACTACTACTACTTTTATTTAATATATACTCTTTTTCAAATGCAATTCGATGTACATTTACTTTAGGTATAAGAAAATTGGCTAAATAAAAAGTCATTAACCCAATTATTGCTGCTGAGACCATATATGGAAGAAGTAATCTGCGAAAACTTATTCCAGAGTTTAATATTGCTACTATTTCAGTATTAGAAGCCATCTTTGATGTAAAGAAAATAACTGCTATAAAAGTAAATAAGGGGCTAAATAGATTAATGAAATAAGGTATAAAATTGCAATAGTAATTAAAGATAATTTTACTCAGAGGTGCATTCTTTGAAATAAAATCATCTACTTTCTCTGATATATCAAAAATAATTACAACAACTATTATCAATGCTATTGCATAGAAAAAGGTTCCTAAGAATTTTTTGATTATATAGAGGTCTAACTTTTTAATCATACAATATATATTATAATCTAACTGATAATTTCTTTACTATTACATTTTTCCATTCCGAAAAGTTTCCATCCATTATTTGTTTTCTAGCTTCACCTACTAACCATAGATAAAAATTTAGATTATGAATGCTTGCAATCATTGGGCCTAATATTTCCTGAGCTTGAAACAAATGTCTTAAATATGCTTTTGAATATTGACTATCTACAAAACTATTTCCATATTCATCAACATTTGAGAAATCATTTTTCCATTTTTCATTCTTAATGTTTATAATCCCTTCACTTGTAAACAACATCCCATTTCTCCCATTCCTTGTTGGCATCACACAATCAAACATATCAATACCTAAAGCAATACACTCTAAAATATTTACCGGTGTTCCAACACCCATCAAATAACGTGGTTTTTCTTTTGGAAGTATTGAACATACCAATTCCGTTAATTCATACATCATTTCAATAGGTTCTCCAACTGACAATCCTCCAATCGCATTTCCATCTGCGTTTTTAGAAGCTATTTCTTCGGCAGATTGTATTCTTAAATCACGGTATACGCTTCCTTGTACTATAGGAAACAAAGTTTGATTATACCCATACTCAGGTTCAGTATTATCAAAATGGGTTATACATCTTTTAAGCCATCTATGAGTGAGTTCCATTGATTTCTTTGCATAATCATACTCGCATGGATAAGGTGTGCATTCATCAAAAGCCATTATGATGTCAGCACCAATGGTTCTTTGTATTTCCATTACCTTTTCTGGAGAAAAAGTATGACGTGATCCATCAATGTGAGATTGAAAAATAACACCTTCTTCTTTTAGTTTCCTTGTCCCTGCAAGAGAGTAAACCTGATAGCCACCACTGTCAGTTAATATTGGTTTATCCCATCCATTAAATTTATGCAATCCATTGGCTTGTTTTAAAACTTCTAATCCGGGCCTTAAATACAAATGATAGGTATTACCCAATATTATTTGTGCTTTTATATCATCCTTTAATTCCTTTAGATGAACAGCCTTTACA
The DNA here is from genome assembly GCA_037134755.1 of Bacteroidota bacterium. GTDB lineage: Bacteria > Bacteroidota > Bacteroidia > Bacteroidales > JACABE01 > JBAXLO01. The sequence goes on from JBAXLO010000007.1 coordinate 19,425, forward strand.
GAACCCACAGTTCCTACAGGCATAAATATTGGAGTTTGGATAGTGCCATGATCCGTAAATATTTCTCCGGCTCTTGCGTTTGACTTTTTATCAGTAGCTAGTAAATTAAATTTCATTCAACTTTATTAAAAACTATTTTAATATCTATACAATATTATATATATAGAACTGTTATTTTTTTCGGTTTATAAATTGTTTATAAATTTTTGACAAAGTTAACTCTAATTCGCATATTATCGATAATTTTGTAGCCTCAAATGAATAAAAAATGAATTTCACACTTTTACTAAACGACCCTATAGCATTAATATTGCTGATAACATTCTGTACTGCATTGTTTTTTCAGTTAATATATTATTGGTTTATCTTTGGAAGACTTGCTTTTTATAGACAAAAAAAGTCTATTCACAATGATGAACCTGTGTCTGTGGTTATATGCGCAAAAAACGAATATTATAATCTTAAGAACAATCTCCCAATGATTCTGGAGCAGGATTATCCTAATTTCGAAGTTATTGTAGTGAATGATGCTTCTGACGATGAGACATATTATTTGCTAAAAATAATGTCAGATAAGTATCATCATCTTAAAATTGTTAATATTAAAGAGGATGTCAATTTCTTTAAAGGAAAAAAATTCCCTTTAACTATTGGAATTAAATCTGCTAAGCATGATATTATTTTATTGACTGATGCAGATTGCAAACCCGGGAGTATGCTTTGGGTTAAGAAAATGGCTGAACAATTCAAGACTGAAACAGAAATAGTGCTAGGATATGGCAAATATAAACAAGAAAAAGGATTATTAAATAGGATAATTCGTTTTGACACTTTCTTTATAGGTCTTCAATATCTCAGTTATTCCCTTTGCGGGATGACTTATATGGGTGTAGGGCGTAATCTTTCTTACAGAAAGTCTTTATTTTATTCGAAGAATGGTTTTATTAATCATTATAAGATTAAGTCAGGGGATGATGATTTGTTTATTAACCAAGCTGCAACAAGTAAAAACACTAAAATTTCTATTGATTTTGAATGTCATACTGTTTCGCAGGCTAAAAACACTTTCAGTAATTGGATGACTCAAAAAAGAAGACATTTAACTACAGGAAGATTTTATAAAATCTCTACAAAATTAATGTTAGGATTTTATTCTTTAACTTTATTAGCTTTTTTTGCTACCTTTGTCTCGTTATTAATTTATGATAAGAATAATATCTTTTTATTCTTAGCGTTATTTACATTAAGATTAATAAGTCAGTTAATTATACACAAAAGGATTATGAACAAACTCGATGAAAAGAAATTCTTACTTCTAACACCGGTATTCGAGATCTTCTTTTTAATACTTAACCCTCTGATTGTTTTATTTAATATTTACTCTAAACCGGATAAATGGAAATAAAACCTCAGCTTAGTGAAAAAGGCATGCACGATGCTGAACTCGTTCGTCTTGCATTTAATAATGGTGACCAGAGAGCTTATGCAGAATTACTGAATAACTATCGGGATTCACTTTATTTTATGCTGCTTAAGATGACTAACGATCCTACTGATGCTGATGATTTAACCATAGAAGCATTTGGCAAAGCTTTTAAAAACCTAAGTACGTATACTCCCGAATTTGCTTTTAGTACCTGGCTATTTAGAATAGCTACCAATAATTGTATTGATTTTTTACGTAAGAAAAAGAAATCTACTTATTCTATTAATAAAGGCTTTGGCTTAAATAATGAATCTTTGGAGATGGCTCAGAATCTACCAAGCGACACTATGGATCCTGAAGCTAAGCTTATCGAAAAACAAAAGATTATGCTTATGCGTGCAATTGTCGAGAAATTAAAGCCTCGTTATCGTACTTTAATTGAATTACGTTATTTTGATGAATATTCTTACGAAGAAATTGCTGAACATCTTGAAATTCCAATAGGAACTGTAAAAGCACAATTATTCAGAGCACGCGAATTTCTTTACCAAATCATGAAGAAATCCGAAGGAAATATTTAATCAATCCTTTCTCTCAATTTATCTTTTTATAAACTATATAAAAATAAAAAAAACTACCATTCATTATATGATTAGTAGTCTTTTCATAATTATTATTTCGGTATTTCGGCACATTCGACTCAGGGACTGCTTCACTCGTTGACAACTCAAAAGGCAACGAGTGAGACCGAGATGGGGTTATTGTATATATTTTATCATACCAAAACAGATTCTCTTTAAAAAATTGTAAGAAATTTTAATTTAAGATTAAATTTGATAAAAAATGTAAAAGATTTTTTACAGAAATAATCGATATCTTTAGAGCAGACACACTAATATTTCAAAAAAAATCAATAGTGTTAAAAAAGATTCGCTATTTTTTGAGAAATGGTCGTAATTTTTTAATGGGGTACCCTATTTTAAAAAAAATTGCCATACTTGCTAAAAAAGATTCGCTATTTTTTCAAAATTTGCCACACATTTTATCCTAGATTCGTTATTTTTTCAAAATTAGCAAGACTTTTTTAACACTATTGATTTTTTTTGAAATATTAGTCTTACTTTTTTAAGCAGATTGAATATTTCTTTAGATTTTATCAATCTTTTTTGGGAGTTAGTTTCTCAATCCTTAAGATATGTTAATTTTTTAAAATAATAAACCACATTTTTATTCAAGAACTACTTTTTTGTTTAGATATTGTCCAATTGTTAATAACACAAGATGTATTTAGGAATCCTTATACAATGTATAGTTATCTAATTAGAAATAGTATTAAACATCATAACATCAATGAGAATTCATCTTTTCAGGAAACAAAAGAACGGTTGTCAAACTAATGACAACCGTTCTTTTTATTAGACTTAACCCTGTATTATATGAGATTAGGGTTTTTTATAGATTCATCTTAACTATTCTAAACTCCCTATAGCTTTTTCAACCTCTGTAAGTATCTCACATGATTTAACCAATGCTTTCATCTTATTATGATCCTCATAAAGTGGACGATCAATATCAAGATAATCAACATGAGTTCTGATTACATCAAAAGCTTTTTGAGTTCCATTACCAAACTTATAAGGAGTTTCGTACCTTGTTCTAAGATCCAAAGCCTGAGAAGCAGCCATAAATTCAATACCTAATATTCCATAAGCATTATCGAGGATTTGGAAGTTCTTTAAAGCAGTATTCATACCCATAGATACAAAATCTTCCTGATCAGCAGCAGCAGGAATAGATTGAATTGAAGCCGGCATCGAAAGAATGCGTTGTTCTACAATCTGCATATCAGCTGTGTATTGACTCAACATCAAACCTGAGAAAATACCGGGATTATGTGTTAAAAATGGAGGCAATCCAACACTCAATGCAGGATTATTTAACCTATTCATACGTCTTTCCGAAAGCACACTTACCATTGTAATACAATATCCAGCCATATCCATAGGCACCGACACCGGCGAACCCTGGAAATTAGCACCGGATAACTGCATGTTTTCATCCGGGAAGAAAATAGGGTTATCCCCTACCCCATTCAATTCAATTTCCACTTGCGAACGTGCATAAGCCATTGCATCATGTGCAGCACCTATAACCTGTGGTGTCGAACGCATTGAATACGCATCCTGAACTTTAACTTTTAATCTCTTTTCAGCTAAATCACCTTCGGCAGCAACCTTTCTGATAGCATTAGCACTTCTCATTGCACCTTTAAATCCACGTATTTCATGTATTTTATGATTGTAAGGCCCTAGATTAGCTTTCAATGCTTCCAATGTCATAGTACAGGCAATCTCAGCTTGTTTCAACCAGTTGTTTGCATCAAATAAGAACAATGCACTCATGGCTGTCAGTACGTTTGAACCATTAATTGTAGCCAAACCATCACGAGCCATAAGTCCCGGAATAGGTATTCCTGCTTTATCCATAGCTACTTTACCTTCTAGTAGTTCGCCTTTATAATATGCCTTACCTTCTCCCATCATCAACAAAGCAATCTGCGACATTGGTGCAAGATCACCACATGCTCCTACTGAACCTTTTTCGCAAACATAAGGAGTTACTCCTTTATTCAACATATCAACCAATGTCTGGGTAATCTCCAGACGTACACCTGAGTTACCGTGTGCATGCACGTTGATACGTCCAACCATTGCACCTCTTACATGATCCAATGGCATGGCATCACCAATACCTGCAGCATGATTATATACCAAATATTTCTGAAAGTCCTTCACTTGATCATCGTTTAACACCACTTCCGAAAACTCTCCAATTCCGGTATTCACTCCATACATTATTTCGTGGGCTTCCACTTTTCTTTCAAGCATTGCTCTACATGCTTTAATCCTTGCAACTGCATCAGGATGCAATTCTACTTTCTCGTGATTACGGGCTACACGTACTACGTCCTCTATTGTAAGCCCACTCCCTTTTACTATTAGCGTCATTTTGTATTGTTATTATTTATGATTTATTTTTTGATTATTTTATGCAACAAACTTACTATAAATTTTCCAATTACAAGACTTTTATTAAAAATAAACTTATATTTCCACCTTTTTTCCCTATTATTTCACAATCTTTTTTAATTCTTCTACGTTTATCCATATATTTAGTATCTTTGTAAAACTATTTTTTAGTACTTAATCCATGAAAATTAACAAAACATATCTTCTGATTCTCTGTTGCTTTATGTTATTCAATATATCTAAAGCTCAGATGTCTTATGTAGTAAATCCTATTAACGACAATATCCATTTGTACGAACATAACGATTATAATATGTTTAAAAAGAAAATTCGTTATCAACAAGACACCATGGATAATAGAGGACTTGTGTATGGTATGAGTGTTGGAGCTTTTAAAGCCAATGCTTATAATGCAATGTATTATAATGGAGCATCTAATAACGAAAATAATCTTCGATATATATTAAGCAATCCTTATCATTATAATGAGATTAGAGATCAATTACATCGTGATTATGACTCTACTGCCGTTCAGCCCCCTACTTCTATGACTTTTGATATGTCGTATATGATTGGTTTCTTTGTTCGTTACAACTTTAAACGTAATCTTGGCATTTTTATAAACTTTAATTATTCCAAAATAAATACTACAGGACAGTTTGCATTACAAACCGATTCCTTTACAGGAACTTCTCAAAAGACTTTGCTTCTTTATCCAATTATTGGTGTCGAGCAGCGGACTTATATTGATGTTGGCTTTCAAAAACAGATTGCTATTGGCGATAAGGCAAATTTCTTTTACGAAGGAGGACTTAATTTCAGTAGCACTTCCGTTAAAACCTCCGAAATTATGATAGGTAATCTTACTTATAGTCTGGTAAATGTATATTTAAATCAACCCTATCAACAAGGAACTCAACAAAGCACTTACAATGTTTATCAAGGAGGGGTCGGTTTCGGCTTTTTTGCCGGAGCAGGTGTTAGTCTTATCTTTAGCAGTAGTATTTCTGTAGATCCGGGCTTTGATCTTTACTATCAAAAGATTGGTCTTACAGGTTATCCCAATTATAAGCTTAATTATAATGTATATGTCCGTTTTATAATGCGCAATTTCTTTTAATCGCTTCTCATTTCAAACAATCTAATCTCCTATCACAATAATTTAATGATACATATAACTCCTATTCTTTCTTCTGACAAGAAGAATCTTACTAAAATTAAGAAGATATACGAATATTCATTCCCAATAGACGAACGTCGCGACTTTGATAAACTTATTGATATGCTTAAAGATGTTCGTTTTGGGATAAAAGGTATATTTGTTGATGATGATCTTGTAGGTTTTATTTCCTTATGGGATTTTGAAGAATATGTATATGTTGAGCATTTTGCTGTTGATAAAGAACTTCGGGGTAATGGATTAGGAACACATGTTATGCAAAATATTTTAGACGAAACACCAATCAAAATTGTCCTTGAAGTTGATTTACCTTCCGATAATATCTCTTTTAAAAGGATTAAGTATTACGAAAAGTTTGGATTTACACTTTGTCACGAAGAATACATCCAACCCCCTTACGGTGAAGGAAAAGATGCCGTTCCCATGTTCATTATGTCCAAGCCCGAAATAGATGATTACACTGAATTCCAACAAATAGTTAAAACTTTACATTCGCAGGTTTATCTTTCACCCGATTTTATTGAATAATATTCTTCTTCTTTTAGTGTTGAAATTATTTTTATTAATTAATCTTAATGTTAGATAATACGGCATTTAACAATCCTAATTCATATCAATAACTATACTTTGCTTTGCAAATCGTCACACAAAGCATTTCCCACAACTAGTTTTTTATACAATATTATATATATAGCATCTATTTTTTATAGCATCCAAAACTAAATAAAGTTTTAAATGAAAAAATGATAATCTTTTCTTATCTTTGCAATAGAAAATCCATACAATAAAAACATTAACAGTGACTGCATTAAAACTTCATACTTCAAAAACATTAGACATCTATTCTGCCTCTACTGATACAGAACTGGAACTGCCTCTTATCTCCGCCGGCATTAATGCAGGCTTCCCCTCTCCCGCTATGGATTTTATTGATATGAATATTGATATGAACAAGCATCTGGTTAAGCATCCATCCTCTACTTTTTATGGTCGTGTAAAAGGCAATTCGATGATAGATGCTAGTATTAATGATGGTGATTTGCTTGTTATAGATAAAAGTATAGAACCTGCTGATGGTAAAATTGCTGTCTGCTTTATTGATGGTGAGTTTACTGTTAAAAGGATTAAACTTGAAAAAGATGCTTGCTTGCTAATGCCTGCCAACGAAAAATTTAATCCTATTAAAGTAACCGAAGAAAACAATTTTCTTATCTGGGGTATTGTTACACATGTAATAAAATCAGTATAACCTATGTTTGCACTGGTCGATTGTAATAATTTTTATGCTTCCTGCGAAAGAGTATTTCGCCCCGACCTTATTGGCAAACCCGTTGCAGTACTATCTAATAATGATGGCTGTATTATTGCACGCAGCAACGAAGTAAAAGCCTTAGGTATCCCTATGGGAGCTCCTGCTTTTGAATACGAAGAGATCATAAAGAAAAACAATATTCATATCTTCTCTGCTAACTTTGCTTTGTATGGTGATATGAGCCAGCGTGTAATGACTATCTTAAGCGAATACTCTCCTGATATGGAGATTTACAGTATAGATGAAGCCTTTTTAAAACTTAAAGGATTTGAAAACTTTAACCTGCAAACTTATGGAGAAGAAATGCAGCTAAGAGTTACCAAATGGACAGGCATTCCGATAAGTGTAGGCATTGCTCCTTCTAAATCACTTGCTAAAATAGCACAACATATTGCTAAGAAATTCCCTGCAAAAACAAAAAGTGTTTATCTTATAGATACTGATGAAAAACGTATTAAAGCTTTAAAGTGGATTAAGATAGAAGATGTTTGGGGTATAGGCAGGCAACATGCCAGACGCTTGAAAGCATTGAATGTTAATACTGCTTATGATTTTACACAACTAAATGATTCGTGGGTAAAAAAGACGATGGCTATCGTAGGCTTGCGTTTAAAGCATGATTTGCAAGGCATCCCTACTTTAGATTTAGATGAAGTGCTGCCTAAGAAAAATATTGCAACCACTCGTACATTTGAGAAAAACTATACTGACTTACAACATCTCAGTGAACGAGTAACGACTTTTGCTGTTTCATGTGCAGAAAAGCTTAGAAAACAGCATTCGTGTTGCAACACTTTAATGTTATTTATTAATACCAATATTAACCGTAAAGATCTTCCTCAATATTATAGGAGTATCGTTTTAAAACTTCCTTTCCCTACCAATTCAAGTATTGAACTTGCAGATTTTGCTAATCAGGCATTGACAAAGATATTTAAAGAAGGTTATTATTACAAAAAAGCAGGAGTAATTGTAATGAATTTCTCTCCAGAAGATGAAACTCAATTTGGTCTGTTCGAGAACAGCAACGAAAAACATAAACCTCTTATGCAGGTTGTTGATAAGCTTAATGCTGTTTATGGACAACAAAAAGTAAGGTTAGGCTCACAAGACCTTAAAAGAATGTGGAAAATGCGACAAGAAAAATTATCACCTCGCTATACCACTAATATTAACGACATAATTACAATCCATATCTAATGTGTTTTAATACCCGACAATCCAAAAGACAAGAGCAACTCGAAAAACGTTTCAATGCTAAAATGTCAAAACTAAAACAATATAATATATCCATACAATTCAATGGTTTTCAACATCCCCTAACACCTGTGATAGCAAATACCGAAGCAGATACAATCCAACTCTTTAATTGGGGATTAATACCACATTGGGCAAAAGATGACACTATTAGAAAACATACACTTAATGCTCGTATTGAAACTATAAATCAAAAACCTTCTTTCAGAGATGCTTCTAAAAACCGTTGTCTGGTATTGATTGATGGCTTTTACGAATGGCAATGGTTAGATCCCAAAGGTAAGAACAAACAAAAATATCTTATCACACGCCCTGATGATGAAGCCTTTGCTTTAGCAGGATTATGGAATCAATGGACAGATAAAACTACGGGAGAAATATTAAATACCTATACTATCTTAACCAAAGAAGCCAACAAGTTAATGGCTGAAATACATAACTCACAAAAAAGAATGCCCGTAGTATTATCGCAAAAGAATGAAATGGATTGGCTCACCGGAAAAGAAGTATCAACTGAAGATATTGAATTAATAGCAACCATGTTATAAAACTACAAAATACCATACACCACTACCCCTTTAATAACATCATTATTTATCTTTAAACAGTATATAATTATACTGATGAATACTCTTAATGTATTTATATCTACTACAAGTAATTTGTTGTATTTAAATATGTTTGCACACTATTATATTTCTTTATAATAAAACAATAGTGATATTTATGCGATTTATTAATAATTATGTTTATCTTTGCAAAAAATTTAAGACAAATGGCAAATTCATGCGAACGTAAAGAAACTCCTAAAGGATTAAAAGCAATCCTTAGAAGCTGGTATTTTTGGAAACCTGCTATGGGAATAATTATTGGAGGTACAGCCGGATTTTTATACTATTATTATACAGGTTGTACAACAGGCAATTGCTCAATAGCTTCAAGTCCTTATTACAGCACAATTATGGGCAGTATGTTTGGCTTGTTTATTACAAACAGACCATGTGGCAGTTGCTAAAAGAGGTGTAAAGAGTTTTAATGTATTAGATAAAAAATAAACTCAAACTTAAACTTTAAAATTTTGTTTTAATCATTAATAAATAAATAATTTTCGATATGAAAAAGAACATGGGAACAATTGACAAAGCAATTAGGATACTGGTTGCAGTCGTAGTCGTAATTCTGTTTTTTACAGGTATAATTTCAGGAATATTAGGAATCGTTTTATTGGTACTGGCAGGTGTATTTGTACTTACAAGTTTACTCAGCTTTTGCCCTTTATACACACCACTTGGCCTTAATACTGACAAAAGCACTAAAAAATAATTGTGTAATACTATACTATGAACTACTATTTTACTACTCAAAAAGAAGATTCTTTCGAGAATATTATTGTTAGAGTAACTGATGAGTTGAAGAAAGAAGGTTTCGGTATCATTACAGAAATTAATGTTACCGAAACTTTTAAAAAGAAACTTGATGTTGACTTTAAGAATTACAGAATATTGGGTGCTTGCAATCCAAACTTTGCTCATCAAGCTTTAAGTATTGATGAAAAGATTGGTGTGATGTTGCCTTGTAATGTCATTGTTTCGGAGATTAAACCGGGTTTAGTTGAAGTTTCTGCTATCAACCCCCATTCATCTATGCAGATGATAGGAAATGATAAACTTACCGAGCTAGCTGCGCAGGTTGGTAATAAACTTAAGAATGTTATAGATAATTTATAAGATATGGATTTTGATACTGTAGCCAAAGATTGGGATGTTAATCCTAAAATGATTGAAAGAGCTAATATATTAGCCAATCAGTTAAAAGAATATTTTAATTTTGATAATAACACAATGACTGCTTTCGAGTTTGGAAGTGGCACAGGTTTGTTGAGTTATCATTTAAGAGATTCATTTAAATCAATCACACTTGCAGATAGTTCCGAGGGGATGGTTAATGTTTTGAAAGCTAAAATAGCTAATGAAAACATTAAAAATCTGCACCCTGTTTTGATTGATATGCCTAAGAATAATTTATCTATTGATAAAGTTGATTACGTCTTTACTTTTATGGCTTTGCATCATGTGATAGAGATTGATAAACTTCTAAAGAATTTCAATTCTATGCTGAATGCTAATGGATATATTTGTATTGGTGATTTAGTTACCGAAGATGGTTCTTTTCATTCCCACGACTCAAGTTTTGATGGTCATAATGGATTTGATAAAGACGAATTAACTACTTTACTTGCTAATAATGGTTTTGTTGTTGAGCATTATAAAGTCTTTTACGAAATAGAAAAGGAATACGAAAACCAAATGAAGAAGTATCCTCTATTTCTTATTATTGCTAAGAAGAGTTCCTAAATTACTTTAGAACTTTATTATTTTAAATAAACACTTCAGTTTATTCAGGATAATGCAATAGTTTGTGATAATTAAGAAGGACGTGTTTAATACGTTTTCTATTGTATGTATAAGTGATATGTACGCGTTTATCCTTTGTTTGAACGATTGCAGGATAACTAAACTCTCCTTCTTTCTGGTCTTCTAATTCAAGAATCTTTTTCCAGTTCTCGCCGTCCAAAGTCATCGCTACGTTTAATTTATTTCTACCTTCAACCCACTCTTTACCTGCTTCCATCGGATTATAAACTAACATTTGCAAGCCATCGCTTAATGTTACTGCATCAATACCTGAGTTTGGATTAGGCAATTCGGTTTTAGTAAGTTTACTCCAGGTCTTTCCATTATCCGTTGACCATGATTGTAGAATATAGTTTTGATTACTTCTACATAACAGTTGTAATTTATTTGATGGATATTTTAAGATACATGGTTGGATTACTTTAACATTGCTAGCAGTATCTACCGGAATATATTTCCAGGTTTTACCATCATCTGAAGTACTTTCGATATGCAATTTCCAATCATCCCCTCTTTCAATACTCGAAGGGCATAATATTGTTCCATCTTCTAATTCAATAGGTTTATTTTTAATAGGTCCTAAGAACCCTGAAGGTAATCTTTCAGCACTTGACCATGAAAGTCCGTTATTAGTAGATACTTTCATCATCCCCCACCACAATTGAGGAGATTTTCCTACTTTATAAAATAAGAATAACTTTCCTTTTGATGATAGAAACAAAACAGGATTCCAACAAGCGTATCTTAAACTATCATTAACTTTTCCATCTGCAATAAGTTGTGGGCTACTCCATTTACCTTTCTTATTATATGATATATATATGCATACATCAGGAGCATTTTCATGCGAACCTCCAAACCATGCTGAAAGTAATCGACCATCCTTTAATTCAACAATTGTTGAAGCATGGCATTGACTGAAAGACGCTGTATCAAAAATAAATTCTTTTTTTACTGATTTATTAAGGTCGTCTGACTGAGATTTACATATTCGTATATTACACGTTATTAATAATAACAAGGCCAAAGTATATTGAAAGATTCTCATAATAATAGTTCATTAATAAAAGGCAAAATTAATCATTTAAAGCACACTTAAACTATTAATAGTTTCAATAGATAAAATTTCATAACAAATAATAAGAAAATTGTAACATATAATAAGTAATTTGATAGTAATTTTGTCAAAAAAGATTAACAGTTATTTAACGTATAGTTTAGGTTGTATTAACTATGATTGTGTAATTATTTATGTATCTTTGCATGGTATATTTTAAACATTCGGAATAACATTTAGCATTTATAATTCAACAAACTAATTACTATTAAAAATTAAATAAAAACAAGATCATGTTATCCAAAAAAGTGCCGTTCTATTTTTTAGTCTTATCAATGTTAATTGGAGCTACTTTAGTTTTTGTTATATTTATTTCTTTTACTAAAAGCTCACACCAAAAGAAAACTACACTGCCTACAAGTATTTTAGCACAATCAACTTCTTGCGATTACAATATAGTTAGATTAAATGGTTACCGTTATGTTAAGCCCTTATTATTTACCGATCAAAATTGTGAAGCAACTACTCTTGCACCTTTAAAAACAAATATAAACAATTTAGTTAACAGTTTAAAAAGTTCTGATGCTATTACTTCGGTTTCTATTTACTTAAGACTTAAAGGGGGTTGGTTATCAATTAATCCTGATGAAAAATTTAGTCCCGGATCTTTACTAAAAGTCCCGGTATTATTAACCTTTTTGAGAATAGCAGAAGCAAACCCTGCATTATTGAATAAACAAATACTATTTAATGGGCATGATAGTAAGCTACCTAAGCAATCGATTGTTTCTGAAACTTTAAAATCAGGGCATAGCTATACTATGAGAGAATTAATGAAATATATGATTATATATTCTGATAATGATGCTACAGAATTGCTGGAAACACAAATAAATAATAAAGAATTTCAGAAGACATTTACAGATATTGGTTTGTCTGAAGAATTAATGGATGAAAACGGAGCTTACAAGATTACTGCAAAGGATTATTCAACATTTTTAAGAGTTTTATATAATGGGTCCTATCTTAGCCCAAATAACTCTGAATACGCGGCTACTTTATTAGCCGAATCTGCTTATAAAGGAGCTTTATCAAAAGGATTGCCAGATAAAACAGAAATGATGCACAAATTTGGAGAAGCCGGCAATACAAAAGAACATCAACTACATGATGCAGGAATAATATACATTAATGATACTCCTTATTTGTTGACTATAATGACAAAAGGGCACGATTTGAACAAGATGTCGGATGCTATTGGTCAATTATCTAAGTTAATATATAATCATGTAGCTTCTAATAAGATTTAGCAAATATTAATATGTTTCATAAATAATAATTGGTTTTTTTAAAAGCTCTCTATTTATAGGGAGCTTTTTTAATATAGATTGAAATCATATTTTATTATGTTGACTGATGAAAAGTATTGTTTCTTCAATAAACTCAAATAAAAGGTATTAATTACTTAATATTGCTTGCTCTATATTCAATATTTGAGCCATCATTTTAGGTATCGAAAGACATAATTATGTTGATGGATCGAATAACTTTGATACACGATTCAACAATTGAGTTATTGAAAGCAATAACTTTGTTGATGGAAGCATGAACGTAATTGTTGGATGCATGAACATGATTGTTGAAAGCAACAATCGATTTTATGAAACGTATAAAAATGGTTGATGAATCCAACAACGTCGTTATACGATACATCAACGAAGTTGTTGGAAGCTATATCAAAGTTAATGGATGCAACAACAAAGTTAATGGAAGCAACAACATAGTTGATGAAAGCAACAACGAAATCATACGATTAATAATTACAAAACACTAATAATGTGTTTTCTGAAATAAAAATAATTATTGAATTAAAGCTAGACTAAATGTATTTACATAAACTTCTATTACTTTTTTACATTTAAAGCAATCTTTTCAGCACAATTAATTCCATCTAAAGCTGATGATACGATACCTCCTGCATAACCAGCACCTTCTCCGCAAGGATATAAGTTTTTTACTTGTAAATGTTGCATCGTTTCCGGATCACGAGAAAGTTTTATTGGTGAAGATGTTCTTGATTCAACACCCAATATATTAGCATCTGAGGTATAATACCCTTTCATCTTCTCACCAAAGATTACAAATGCTTTTTGTAAACGTTGTGATATATTCGATGGTAATATTTCGTTCATCATAGCCGGAACTATACCGGGATTATAGGAACATTTGTTAAGTTTAGCTGAAAGTTTATTCTCAACAAAATCAGTCATGCGCTGAGCAGGTGCATTACGACCGGCATTACCGGCATTATAAGCAGCTTTCTCTATTTCCTGTTGGAATACAAGACCTGCTTTAGCTTCATGTTCACTATATTTAGCAAGGTCAGCAAGCTCAACAGAAACAACAATGCCTGAATTGGCAAACTCAGAATTACGTTTTGAATTAGACATCCCATTAACAACTACCTGTTCATTTTCGGTTGCCGAAGGAACAATAACACCTCCGGGACACATGCAGAAAGAGAACACACCACGTCCTTCAACCTGAGTAACCAATTGATAAGTAGCAGCAGGAAGGAACTCTCCACGATAATAATTATGGTATTGAATTTTATCAATCAATGCTTGTGGATGCTCAATACGAACTCCTACAGCAAATGGTTTAGCTTCGACAAGTAACTTATTCTTAAAGAAAATCTCATATACATCTCTTGCCGAATGTCCGGTAGCAAGTATCACAGCAATACCTTCAAATTTAGTACCTTTATGATCTATTACACCCTTAATCTCATTTTTCTTTATAATAAAATCTGTTACTTTAGTTTCAAAATAAAACTCACCACCATATTCTAAAATAGTTTGCCTCATCATATAAATAATCATAGGCAATCTATCGGTACCAATATGAGGATGTGCATCTACAAGAATATCTTTGGTAGCACCATGCTCAACTAATGTTGACAAAACATAACCTACATCCCCTCTCTTGGTAGAACGTGTATAAAGCTTACCATCAGAATAGGTACCTGCTCCTCCTTCCCCAAAACAATAGTTTGAATCAGGATTTACAATATGCGAACGATTGATTAGAGCAATATCTGCTTTGCGATCATGGATTTCTTTACCCCTTTCAATAATAATAGGTTTTAAGCCAAGCTCAAGCAAACGCATTGCAGCGAATAGTCCTGCAGGACCGGCACCAACAATAATAACTGGATCACTGTTCTTTACATTTTGATAGTTCTTCTTAATAGTTTCATCCTTAAGGTAAGATTCATTAGTATAAACCTTGACTTTAAGTCTGAATTTAACGTTATGTTTACGTGCATCTATAGATCTTTTGATGACCTCAACGGCATTTATCTTTTCTAAAGGCACCCTAATTTCGCGGGATACAGCTTTATCTATACAGGTAGTCTTATTTATCTCTTCCGGTGGAAGAGTAATTTCTATTTCTTTAATCATATTTTTAAAAAGTAAAAAGATTAACCTTTGAAATTATTCAAAGGTAAGCGATAACTGGAATATTTTGGAATTTAATCTATCAATTCCACTGGAGTAAAGAGTTTGATCATGAACAAGTAAATCTTTAAGACCATAACACATTTTTAATTCGGTGGCCATTTTAAAGTATGTCAGATAAAAATCGAACCCAACACCAAATTCATATAACAAATCAGTTTTGTATAGTTTAACAATAATATCATCAGGATTGGTTTGTGTTTTATTTGCTTGTGAAGCTAGATCAATAACATAATTTAAACCGGTAAGAACATATGCTCTTGCGTTTGTCATTCGTTCTGATTTAAACTTAAGTTCTAAAGGGAATTGGATATATGTAGATTCTACTTTCTTTAGTGACGTAGCAATTACATTGTCATGATATTTGATAAAATAATCAAGTGTTCGTTCGCCAAAAGCAAGTGAAGGTATAAAACGCAGGTTGAAGAATTTGCCCAAACGAAGATCTGATACAATACCTATGTTAAATCCAAGCTGAGGATGTGGTTCAATACCATATAAAGAATCTAAAGGATGTAAGTTGTCAATAGGTTTAATAGCAAAATTCATCGCATTTACACCTAACATGAACCCAAAATGATACCTTTTGTCATCATATCTGGGGTTGTTTGGCATACGGATATTCTGTCCGTAACCCTTTCCAAATACACTGAAGATTACAAAAAGGAATCCTATAATTATTTTGACAATAGCTTTCAAATATTTCTTATTTAGTTAACATATGAAAACGTTTGTTTCTGTGATTTATTTTATACCGTGATAAATTGTAGCAATTCCAAATGTTAATGGAACTCTTTTTAGTTCTTTAAAACCAATTGTTTTTAAAGTAGCAACAAAGTCATTTCCTTCCGGGAATTTTGATACTGAGTCTGGTAAATAAGTATATGCAAAATTATCTTTTGATATCATTTTGCCAAGAACAGGCAGTATGTTTTTAAAATAAAACCCATAGATTTGTTTTACAGGGAATGATTTTGGCTTAGAGAACTCAAGGATTATCACCACACCATCAGGTTTAATAACTCTATACATTTCGGATAGACCCTTGTTTAAGTCTTCGAAGTTACGCACTCCAAAAGCTACCATACATGCATCAAAACTATCATTATCAAACGGTAAATTTTCTGAATCAGCTGTATGAAGCTTAATAATAGCATCCATTTTTTTATTAATAAGCTTTTCTCTGCCTATCTTTAGCATCTCATCAGAGATATCGATACCTGTGATTGAAGTTGGATTGAGTTTAATAGCAGCTATTGCCAAATCAGCTGTGCCGGTAGCTACATCCAGTATGTTTTCATGCTTATGTTTCGAAAGTATTTTAACAACTTTTCTTCTCCATAAGTGATCAATATTCATCGAAAGAAAATGATTAAGAAAATCATACTTCCCTGCAATATTATTAAACATATTGCGAACATTTTCTTTCTTTCCTTTATCGATGTTATTTTCTTTTTCCAATTAGAGATTATTATTCTTGTACTTAGTTAACTTTAATTCTTTTAACAATCTTTTTTTATCTACAGGCACAACACCTACTTGCTCGCAAACCAAACCTCCTGCAAGGTTAGAAATGTAAGCAATATCATAAGGTTTCATATCTAAAGCCAAACATAAAGCGGCAGTTCCGATAACTGTATCTCCGGCACCCGACACATCAGCTATATAACGCAGATGAGCAGGGATATGATGGTTTTTCCTCATCTCATTTTTAGAGTTATAACTAATCAAAACACCTTGATCAGATAAAGTAGTTAAAACCATCCTTATGTTTTGATTATCATGAATAGTATCAGCAGCCAAAGCTATTTCACTCATCTCGTTGATGTCTATTTCTCTTTTCAAACCTTCGCGAAGTTCCTTCATATTAGGTTTAAACAGCGTTACATTCTTATAATTGCTGAAGTTCTTTTTCTTTGGATCAACAGCTATAGGAATATTCAGGATATTAGCCAACTTAGCTACTCTGTCGATAAGCTTTTGAGTAACGACACCTTTATCATAATCCTGAAAAACGATGCATCCCGGATGGTTTTTATTAATTATATCTTCAACCTGAGTGATAAATTTTTCATTTTCTTCCTCATTTAAGCTATCAGTAGTTTCGTCGTCAACCCTAAGCATCTGAGTATTGTTCCCAATGATCCTAAATTTAGTGGTAGTTATGCGTTTATCACTTCTATAAATTCCTTTTTCACTAATTGCTAACTCGGCAAAGATCTCTAGCAATTCATCTCCTTTAGCATCGTTACCAATTACGGAGCATAAAATAGGTTCTGCACCCAAAGACAACACATTAAGAGCAACATTAGCTGCACCTCCCGGTCTGCTTTCTCTTTTATTTAAAACAACTACCGGAACTGGAGCCTCTGGTGAAATACGATCGACTTTCCCCCACAAGTAAGAGTCAACCATTACATCTCCAATGATTACAATCTTCTGTTTGCTGAATGATTTTAATATGTTTTGGTAATTTAAGTCTGATATCATCTCTACTTTTTATTAATTTTAACGATACAAAAGTAATTAATTAATCTATACGAAAGCCTAAATACCTTAAATTATTATACACATAAATATATATTAGTCTTAACAAGTGATTTTTAAAATTGTATTTAACTATAAGATTTGTGTATTATTAATTTCCCCTTTCTTTATAAGCTTTCATTTTTAAAATCAAACTATGATTTAAAAAAGAAGAAAGTCCTCTCAAAGTTTAATTTTGTAATAAAAGCAAAGAAAAAAAAGTATTTAGCTGATTACATGACAACAAAACTGTTTTCTGTAGAATCTGTCCACTTCTACGGAAAACAGTGTGTTTTCTTCAGAAAAGCACTTGTATTCTTTAAACTTGTAGCAGTATTCTTCACACAAATAGATGTATTCTTTACACTAAAGTCATTGTTCTTCAAACTATTCATCTCATAATTCACACATTTCCTACTAAAGTGTATACACTAGCCGTATATGTATATACTAGTCACACAATAGTGTGAGCTATTCTTTTTAAAGCTCAAAATAATGGAAAATAAATTCAAAAAAATCCAGCTTATATACGATATAAAAAAGTTAATAATAACTATTTTTTTACTAAAATGAGTAATAAAATAAATATCCATACAACCTTTTTAAAATTTTCTTGTCTTTGTATTATAATTATATGTATCTTTGTAAATAAGTTTATGACACCACCCCAATTTTTGAAGAGGAAATAGAGTACACATAATGATTGTTTTAATATTTTATATAATAAAAATGAACAAAATAAATCTTATTTTATCAAACCAATTTAGATTTAAGTGGAAATTTCTATTTGCAATAGCATTGCTTCTTTTGACGCTTAATATTAGTGCGCAACAATATAATGTTACGGGTACTGCTTTTGCTATGAGTACTCCCGGATGTTACACACTTACCACTACTACCAGTCAATCAGGTGCGGTATGGAATATTTATACTATTGATCTCACTCAACCTTTTGACATTACGTTAACACTTAATTTCGGAAGTTTACCTTTTTCAAGTGGAGCTGATGGTATCTCTTTTGTTTTACAACCTGTAAGTTCCGGTGTATTTGGCCCCGGTGGTGGTGTTGGTTTCGAAGGTATTACACCTTCATTGGGCGTTGTTATGGATACTTATGTTAATAGTCAATATTACGATCCAAATTATGACCATATATCTATAAATAAAATGGGAGATGTTACACATACTGAATACACACCTGCTACAACTTGTCCTCCAACTGGCTCAGTACTTTTAGCTGCTGTAAACGAATTAACTTCTTATTGCAATACTACAGGTTGGCCTGCTAGTCTCGCTAATCCTTATGCAATAACTGATGGATTAGGTCATTTATTTCGTTTTTCATGGAATCCAACAACTATGACAGTTAATGCTTATTTTGGCAATTCAACAGTACTCCCAACTACACCTACAATAAGTTATACAGGCGATATTATCAATAATATTTTCTCAGGCAATCCTAATGTTTATTGGGGCGTTAGTGGATCAACTGGTGGTAGCTGGAATCTTCAAACTGTTTGTATTACTACGGTTGCTAATTTTGTTGCTGACACTATTGTTTGTTATGGAACTCCTATTACTTTCTTCGATAACAGTATAAGTGGACTTACAATTAATTCATGGTCTTGGGATTTTGGTGATGGAGGTACTTCTATTCAACAGAATCCTATTCATACTTATGATGTTCCGGGTACTTATCTTGTTAAGTTGTCCATTGTAAATTCAGGAGGTTTTTCTTCTGTAATGACTCATAATATAATTGTAAATCCTAAGCCTGACATAGTAGCTACCAGCGATTCTATATGTGTTGGAGATACTGCAACTTTACACGCAAGTGGAGGCACTTCTTATTATTGGAACTCTAATCAAGTAGATTCTGTAATTCATGTATCACCACCAGTAACATCTACTTACATTGTTACCGGCGAAAATATATATCACTGTACCAGTAAAGATACTGCAACAGTTACATTGTTTACACTTCCTGTTATTACTGTTGCTAACGACACTATTTGCAAAGGCGATACCGCAATATTAACAGCTAATGGAGGCACTTCCTATGAATGGACAACACCTTATGCTTCTTTCGATAATTATATAAAAGTTAGCCCTAATGTCACTACACAATACACTGTAATAGGGACTTTAAATACACATGGTTGTAAGAATACTGCCGTAGGAACTGTTGAGTTTTATCCCGCTCCTTCTATTTCTTTTTCTACAGATAAAATTAAAGGTTGCGAACCTGTAACAGTTACATTTACTAACGAAACAGATCCTGCTACTTCAACTTATATTTGGGATTTTGGTGATGGAAGCCCTACCGAAACAACTGCTAGCCCTGTTCATACGTATAATTCCACAGGCTCGCCATTTACGGTTACTTTAAATGCTACCAGCGACAAAGGCTGTAAAGATTCTTATGTTGCTATCGGTTTAATTAAAGTGTTTCCTCAGCCTCATGCCGAGTTCACATGGAATCCTTTAACCGGCGTGTTAAGCAATCCTATCATTAATTTCTATGATGCGTCAACTCCTTACAATCCTTTGTTTACTAATATTTGGGATTTTGGTGATGGAAGTGCTTTTGATTTCTCCAAGAATCCTACGCATATTTTCTTAACTGCTGATGTATTTAATGTAATAATGATTGTTACTACTGATAGCACGTACGGCAACTGTAGCGATACTGTAAGGCATGCAATTACAGTTATTGCTGACAGTTTGATCTTCCCTAATATTATTACACCTAATGGTGATAATTTTAATGACAACTTTGTTATTAAAGGACTAGAAAAAGGAGCTTACCCAAGCAATAGGTTAGTGATTTATAACCGTTGGGGAAAGAAAGTGTACGATGCTAACAATTATCAAAACGGAGCTTTTGATGGCGAAGGCTTGCCCGATGGAGTTTATTACTACATATTTACAGGCAAAAGTGTGATGAAAGAATTAAAACATCAAAGCAGTCTCGAAATATTAAGATAGCAATTTCAATCGTTTTCTAAAATAACCAAAAGCCGTTATCAATCATTTGATAACGGCTTTTTTCGTTATGCACTTTAATAAATCTTTTTAACTGTATCCCCAGCTCATAAATATAACAACTGATATTCAATATAAAACTATTTAAATATTACTTAGACGAATGAATAAACCGTTTGTATGAATGAATAAATCGTTTGGACGATTTACTAAGTCGTTTGGTAGCTTTGCCAAGTCTTTTGGCTGATTGAAATGATAAAAGTTTCCTAATAAATGATTAAAATTCAATTGTATTCCCGCAAAGGGTGAAAAACAAACTATTATGGTGCTAACAAATGTTTTATTTATGAAAGTATTATTAAATAACGGTATTTATTTAATAATTAAAATGAAGATAACTATTGTATTAACGCATAAAACTCTTATTATAAAGAAGTAGTTTCCATTCACTAAAAGCTTATATCTATTTATACAAACTACTATTCTTAAAGGTCTAATAAAAGAAGCTGGCAGGGCTTGTAACTTAGCCTGTGATAAGGTGTAATACCAATCTTCTTAATCATTTCGCGATGCTCGAGTGTGGCATAAGCTTTATTCTTATTCCAATTGTAAGCAGGATACTCTTCATGAAGTTTTTCCATGCATTCATCACGATAAGTTTTAGCTAAAATAGAAGCCGCAGCTATAGATAAATACTTGGCATCTCCTTCAATAATACATTTATAAGGAATATCCCGATAAGGTTTAAATCTGTTGCCATCAATAAGCAAGAACTGTGGCGTTATCTTAAGCAAAGCAACTGCATCCTGCATACCTTTAATAGAAGCATTTAAGATATTTATCTTATCAATTTCAATATTATCAATACTAACAACAGCATAAGCCAAAGCATCAGTTTCAATAACTTTGCGTAAAACTAAACGATGTTTCTCACTAAGCTTTTTGGAATCGTTGAGCAATTCGTTTTTATAATCTTTAGGAAAAATAACTGCCGCAGCATACACAGGCCCAGCCAAACAGCCTCTACCTGCCTCATCACAACCTGCTTCAATTAAATCATCGGTATAGCAGGAAAGTAACATTTAATTTATAGAAGCTAGTATGGAATCGAAGATCAATTTACCATCGGCATTGCTTAATTCTACATCAGCAGCACGTTCGGGATGAGGCATCATACCAAAGATATTCCTCTTCTCATTACAGATACCTGCAATATTATCAACAGAACCATTTGGATTAGAAGCATCATTAATAGTACCATTCTCATCACAATACTTAAATAGAATCTGATCATTTTTAATAAGAGAAGCATTACAGTTTTCATCACCATAAAAACGACCTTCGCCATGAGCAATAGGTATCTTTAAAGCCTTTTCGGGATCTAATTCTTTAGTAAGAATAGTATTGGTTGTAGCGGGTTTGATGAAAGTATTTTTACAGATAAATTTCTGAGTGTCGTTGTGCAACAAAGTACCGGGCAACAGATGAGCTTCACAAAGAATCTGAAATCCGTTGCAAATACCCATCAGAAAACCTCCATTATTGGCATGTTCGATAACCTTTTCCATAATTGGAGAGAATCGGGCAATAGCTCCCGAACGAAGATAATCACCAAAAGAAAAACCACCTGGGAGGATGATAAAATCACAACCCTGAAGGTCGGTACTCTTATGCCAAAGCTCTACAACATCTTGTTTTAATATCTTTTTGAGGACATAAATCATGTCGTGATCACAGTTGGAACCGGGAAATATTACTACACCAAATTTCATAAGTCTAAATGTATTATATAAGCTGCAAAATTATAAATAAATATTTGATTTATCTATTTAAAGATTATCAAAGCTAATTTTAATTACCTTTGTACTTATATTTCCTAATCATATTTCCAATACTAATATTATGAAAAGCATTAGAATCTTAATAGTTATAGTTCTTATTATTTGCTCAGCCAATGTATATTCTCAAATAAATAAAAATAATAATGATTTTAATGATGACATAAGAGGCAAAAATGAGCTAAGGATTATGTTTTATAATCTAGAGAACTTTTATGACACTTGGAAAGATAGTACAAGGACTTATAATGAGTTCACTGCTTTTGGTTATAGACATTGGGGGATGCAAAAGTTTTATACTAAGCTTAATAATATCTATAAAGTTATTATTGCAGTTGGTGGATGGGAGCCTCCGGAACTTATTGGTGTTTGTGAGGTTGAGAATCGTTTTGTTTTGAATAGTCTTGTGTTAGGAACTCCTTTGCGTAAGTTTAATTATAAAGTTATTCATGAAGATTCTCCTGACTTAAGAGGGATAGATGTTGCGTTGATATATCGTCAGGATAAATTTATGGAGCTCTATCATTATCCTATCCGAATTACTTTTCCTTTTGATACTGCATCAAAGACCAGAGATATTCTATATATAAGAGGTTTGACTAATAATAAAGATACTTTGCACCTATTTGTCAATCATTTTCCTTCTAAGTTTGGTGGAGCCTTGATTTCGCAACCTAAAAGGAATTATGTAGCAAGTGTTTTAAGGAATGCAATTGATACCTTGCTTATAAATCATTTTAATCCAAACATTATTATTATGGGTGACTTTAATGATGAAGCCGAAGATGAAAGCCTCACGAAATATTTGAAGATAAAATGCGATACTATATATAATAAGGATGCAGATATTATAAATCTGATGTGCGGTTTGAAGAAGATAGAAGGAATTGGGACTAATAAGTTTCATGATCAATGGAGTTTGATTGATCAGTTTATGGTTAGTAGTTGTTTGATGAAAGAAAATAATAAGTGGCAGGTTAAGAATAAGAGAGCTTACATCTTTTATCCTGACTTTTTATTAATGCCTGATGAAGCTTACTTTGGTGTGAAACCATTTAGAACCTTTTACGGACCAAAATACCTCGGTGGTTTTAGCGATCACCTTCCCGTTTATTTTGATTTAATCTCCAATTAAAGTTGTTTCTATTAATAAACTGTAAAGTTCTTTAGTCGTCATGCCCATGGCACGAGCCTGTTGAGGAACTATGCTTTCAGCGGACTGACCGGGGACTGTATTAACTTCTAAGAAATAAAGTTCGTTGGTATCATCTTGAAGAATAAAATCAAAGCGGACAATACCACGACAATTTAATTTATTATAAAGATAAGAAGCAGTTGCTTTAACTTTTATAGATACTTCTTCATCAACTTCAGCTGGAGTAATTTCTTTGGATGCTCCTTTGTATTTAGCTTTATAATCGAAGTATTCTCTTTCGCTTTTGATTTCAGTTAAAGGGAATACAATCAAACCATCTTTGCCTTTAATCATACCACAAGATAACTCTCTGCCTTTTATAAATTCCTCAACAATTACCTGATCGTCTTCGTTAAAAGCTTTTGCTAAGGCAGAATCTAAGCCTGTCCATCGTTTAACTTTAGACATGCCGATACTAGAACCACCGTTATTTGGTTTTACAAACACAGGTAGCTTTAAATCATTCTTAACAGCATCAGCACCATTAGTGTTATGCTTAAATAAATGCTCCGAATTGGAAACATTAATACCTAAAGTCTTTACAATTTTATTGCAATAGCTTTTAT
Source organism: Bacteroidota bacterium (assembly GCA_037134755.1). GTDB lineage: Bacteria > Bacteroidota > Bacteroidia > Bacteroidales > JACABE01 > JBAXLO01. The sequence goes on from JBAXLO010000007.1 coordinate 43,731, forward strand.
TAAAAGTAATAGCCGATGTAGTGTGATCGCAGGTGGTGTATGGAATATTTAGCAGATCAAAATAACCTTGCAATTTGCCGTCTTCGCCGGGGGTGCCGTGAATAATGATAAATGCACAGTCGAATTTTATCTTTTCTTTATTAATGATAATGCTGAAATCATTCTTATCAATGTAGGCTCTTTTAGTTTTATTATATTGATAAAACCAATCATTCCCGCTAAGGATAATCTTATAAACATTGTATTTATCGGCATCAATATTCTGCTCAACTATAGAGGCACTTTTGATTGAAATAACTTTTTCGCCTGAATTTCCACCGGCAACTAATGCAATATTCTTTTTCATTTTGACTATAATTATTCTTAGTGCAAAAATACAACAAATAATGAAGCAAAAATTATGAATTATGAATTGAAAACATTATAATTCATAAAACAAAAAACCTTCATCAAGAAATTGGTGAAGGTTTTTATTCATCCTGACAGGTTTTTCTTCCTGTCAGATTCTGTGTTAATTTCCAAATTTATTTTTGAGTTTTTTAGGCATAATGATAGAAAGATTTTTTTAAAGGGGAGAATTGATTTCCCCTTGACCATTCCAGTCAGTCAGATTATTCCTGTTAGGTTGCTCTCCAGCAG
>JBAXLO010000008.1:0-43460 GCA_037134755.1 Bacteroidota bacterium
TTGTTCTGAAATATATTTACCAACATTCCAATAAAGTATAATTAACTCTTCATTAGCCTTACGAATAGAGTTATCTCCCTTGCCGCCCTGCGATTGCGGCATATTTCTAACAATAAAAAAGAGCCGGATCCCCGACTCCCAATTTTCCCTACAATATTCCTATCCTTACGCCTTTATCAACTCATTTAGTTTTTCCCAAATTTTAACCATTGCCAGGGTATCCAACTTGCAGTATTCCAACAAACTTTGACGGACTTTAAGCCTTTCATCTTCAGACAATTCGGTTAGTGCTGCATATGCGTTCATTGCCTCGTTTCCGTCGTGGATCAAATCAAGATTATGATATGACAGATCCTCATCATCTGGGAAAAGCGCTGGGAGAACATATTTAATGGAAAAGCTGCCTTGCATATCTTTTGTATAATAATGTTTGCTCTTAAAAGGTTCCATCAGATCCTTTATATTATCGTGAATGCTCATGAGCACTTCTCGCTGTGCAGGAAAGCTTTCGGCTAGATTCTTGATAATACCTTTTTCAAAAGCCATATTATAAGCCAGAACACAGGCAAATGCCGGTATGTCCTCTACCAATCTCTTTACTAAAGACGGCCTAGGATCTAGACCTTCCTGAGCCAGAAATTCTCGGTGCTCCAGTTTGCCCCCCGGTGAATCTAAGTAATGCAAAGAATATTGACTTGGGATCTGCTGATAAGGCCTTGTTCCGTCATAAAGAGGAACTGGCGGCATGAAAGTTTCAAAATCCAAGAAATAAAGTGGGAAGGAAAGGGAATCAAGAAATGAGGCAATTGCTTTTCTATTGATGGTTACTACCTGTTCTAACTCAGCCTCCAATTGAATTCTTTGACTCTCATTAAGGGATATATTATGATCGCGAAGATCCTCAAAAGAAATGATGCCATTAGCGTAGTAATCAAATTTCTTTATCTTGCTTAAATTATTGATATTAAAAACTGATATTTCTGGGATATGGGCCCAACAATAAGTTTCAAATTGGCAAACATAAGGCTCCGAACATTGGAGGCCGATGTCGTACAAAGGCTCGTCGTCCATTTCAAGTAAATTGAAGACGTCAGGCAAAGTCCCAATAATATCGTTTTGCATAGCCGTAGTAAGTTCAGTTACCTTCTCAATTATGAATAAACTCTGAATATCTAACTCGCCATTACGGACATACTGATTATTAATGTAGACAACATAAGTATCACGAACTTTAACTCCACAGGCGCCAAGCACATACTGTTGGAAGGCAACATCTTTCAGATATACTTCCTTTAGCTTAGTAGAACTCTTCACCTCATAAATATCATATAAAATATTTGCATCTTGGCAATCATCATTATTGCTAGATTCAACTCTTACCAAGACATCACAAATTGCCAGTAAACCTTCCGTCCCAAATGCAGCTTCATAAATGAAATCCTTATTTTCGGCAATCAGTTTTTTTGTGCTCAAAATCATATTTTCAATATTTTTCGGGTCGTTTGCATCAAACTTTACCACGGTGCCCCCAGGGAATAGCCCCTGCGCAAGTTCCCCCACCAATGTTCCGTTCTTGAAGGCAGTCTGATCCATTATATCAGCAAGCTCCGGGCGATTAATTTCAAGCCAAAGTTTCTTCGGACACTGGCAATAGCTAACATAGCGAGATTTAGAAATATTCATAATACCCTCACTTGATTCAATTGGAAATAATAATATTATCCAATAGACTACGTTAGAATTTCAACACTTTTTTTGCCTTTATTGGATTTATATTGTCTAAATTATTGTCTAAACTATTTTTTGATTACCCAGTTAGACAATCTTTGATTAGTTCCATCTAAGTCAATAACTCCATCTGTTTTTAACTTTTGAAGCAAGTTTTTTATTTTATCTTCCTTTTGCTTTTCGCTCAAAATATCCGGTAATTTATTCAATAACAAGAGTAGAAAATCTTTTTTCTTTCCACTCCCGAAATTATTTAGATACGCTACAATCATCTTCCTATAATACTCATCTTCAAAGCCTTTATTTTTAATGTATTGTGCTTTCTCATTAACTATTTTGGCAACCGAAGACGATACAAACAAATTCGGATACTTTCCTTCAATCAACCGAAGTTTTCGTAGTTTTTCTGCATCTACTTTTGATAGTGCAATACTTTTCTGCACCTTATCCAGCAAAAATATTGTATCCAGCTCTAATTCTTGATTGTTATATAGTAATCGTGTGTAATTTTCGTTTATGATTTTGCCGTAAACGGTTACTGCTACTATATTTGGATCATTAAAATCATAATCCGGCAGTGGAAAATACTTTTGCTTTTGTATATTGAAAATTTTTCTAATGCCCATTGATGCAGTATCTATCATGTTTAATTTAGACATAGCCTCAGCTAATATCTGGTTCCTATAATATGGCGGCGAATAGCTCGGCATCAATACAACTTCGATACTTTTGGGCAGAAATGATCCTGGATTTGTTACTCTTATCTTGTCATCCTCAAATTCATTGACGTAAATTCTTCCACCGATTGTATAATCCTGATGCGCAATACAGTTGTATATCAGTTCTCGTACCAAACTTGGATCATATTGCTCGGTTTCCTCTGTAAATAGACTCAATTGATTTGGCATATATCTATAAGTGAGATTCCTGATCTTATCATAAACTTTATCTACAACTTTTATAAAAGGAATTGTGAAAATTTCGTAATCTTTATCATTTCCCTTTTGATCATAGAGTCGCCACATTATTTTTGGGGGTGTCTCCAGTAAATAATCATAATCGCTATTACCTAGCAATACCATTCCAGCATTTGTGATTTTATTATCTAAAACCAACTTTATTTTGGTTAAAAATTCCAAGTCCCTCATATTGTCAACTTCGGCAACAATATGTTCTTTGTTGTTGTTTTTCACTTTATAGTGTGCACGGGCTAGACCAATGGCCTCTTTATCAAGATGCTCAAGATTAGCAACCTCAATCACTTGTTTTGACCAATCTAGTGCTTTCTGGGTTCTTATTCGATCTAATTCTTCAAGAGTAAGAGGAACAAGAGATTCCCCATTTCTGCCAAAATATTGGTTGTTCCATCCTGTTGGGATCGAAGTCACAGCTGCAGGTATTTTAAACATGATAACTCGTTTTTTCTCTTGGCCAATTTCCGGGTAAACTTCAAATATATCAATAAAGGTAATTCTCCCGGTAGTATTGTTTGATATTTCTTGCTTCAATTTATCTAAACCATTTGTATCTCGATAGTCTGAGCCAACAATTTTTTTATCTTTATCGCGAATACCAAATATCAGCCATCCATATTGCCGGTCTTTTAAATTTGCTTCATTGCTAATTGCTGAAAAATACTTTCCAATTTTGTCTTTATCGAAATCATTATTGGCTTCTTTAAACTCAACAAGTTCATATTCATACCTGACAATAAGCTCATCTAATATTTGAATAAGTTCTTGCTTTGAATCTTCCATATTACCGCCTTCATTCCTAAATCCAATAGCATTTTATCTAATGTGTATTTTATCATATCTTTACTTAGATCATACTCCATCTCTCCCGCCCCTGCCGAACTTTTATTCGACTCCCATCTCCCTTGCCGCCCCTGCGATTGCAGCATATTCCTCACAATAAAAAAGAGCTGGACACATCCAACTCTCTATCTATCCTGCAAACTTATACAGTGTAACCGCGGAATCCTTAAAAGCCTCTTCAATTATCCCATAGACCCTATCCCAGTTCCCGCTAGCAATCCCACAGCCGATCCCAAATGGCAGCGCAATGCTTTTCCCTGGGTAATTGCTCACTAGCCATTTCAGGCACTTCTCCATCGCCTCATAATCAGTATCAAAATCCCTTTGAGAAAACATATTCGCAATAATCTTGTCCCCACAATAGACAACACAAACCTGCCCAATCAGCTCGCCTTCAGATTTCCCAGCGCAAAATTCTTCATACTCGCGATTGGCCTTTGGGAATTTTGCTCTGATCTGAGCCGCCACACCTCCGCCCATTCCGCCGTAAGTATTGACCTGGTGGCATATTATGTCTTCCTCACACTGTAGCAGATCACCAATTTTAATATTAACCATGTTGCCTCCTTATGCTCTATGGCAGCGCATCCTAACTATTTGCCTTCATCAACTTGTAAATAAAAACAAAGAACCCAAATGTACAAAACCATAAAATTTTTAACATCTAACTCGCCTCCTAATAATTATTAATCAACCAAGTTCCCGATTATGGCAAGAAAGGCAAAAATTAGCAGTATTCCAAGGCATCCTATCATCGAATCGCGACCTCTGTTTGGGCCGCCGCCTTTTTTGGGTCCCCCGCCGTTGCCGCCATTCTTTGGATCCCTGTCTTCTCCTGACGCAGCAACATAATGCGCATAGCCGGCGTCTCCACTTCCGAAGTATCCATAGTCGTCTGCCATCCTTGACCTCCCATTTTTATTTATCCGTCAACCATTCGGATGCAATAAAATAATCATCTATCATTCCGTCACCATCTTTGAGCCCATTCCAATAATCAATTAAGTTTGTCAAAGTACTAATCCGTCTCAAGTAGTAATAGCGCTTTTCGATATTTCTCCATTCTTTCGTAGTCGTTTTCCTTTGGATTATCAATTCTACTAATATCTAAATTATCATTCAAATCAGCAATTTTTACTTTTCTTCCTATTGGATTCTTTTTTGCTCTTTCAATAAAATCAAAATAGTCCTTATCGTCAGGGTTTTTTGTAACTGACAAAATTGCTTCAATTATCTCTAAGGTGAAACCTTTCTCAAGCAAGTCCTTAGGTTTAACTTTCGAATCTTCTATAACATCATGAAGAACTGCACAAATCATTTCATCCTTGGTTTCAACATTCAACATTACCCGGATTGGATGTAGAATGTATGGCTTACCTGATTTATCTACTTGCTTTTTGTGTGCTTCCGCTGCAATAATTATAGCTTGTTCCAGCATTCTATCTTACTCCTTCTACCTCACATGAAATTCATAGTGCACTTTATTTTTTTTGCAGAATGCTCTAAGATTTTTACACCCATCAATTCCAGAAAAGTGCTCCTCCAGAAAATCTATTAATCCCTTACCTTGCTGACAATCAGCTATTAGTTTTTCATGGAGCAATTTGGTATTTTTTTCATTAAATTCATAAAAATATTCATACTCTGAGTCGCCAAAGAAAGCAATAAGATCTTCGCCTAAATCCTGTCCACTTATTTGTAAGGATCCCTTATCTATATATGCATTCACATAGATAGAGATGTTCCCACTTTTTTCATCACAAAGTACCCCTGATTTTCTTTCTTTCATAAAAATCATCCCCTCTAATGACCTTTTCATATTCATTACGATCAAATTTGAAAGGTCCACCTTCATACTCTGTATATTTATTGTCATAAATAGGCTTCATAAAATTCTTCCAAATCACATACTCGTCACTAACTTCAATTTCACAGGCTACATTACTGCACAAGAGTTCCCCACATGTATTACAAATATATATTACAATTGACCCGTTTTCTTCAACTAATACCCCTTCACCCTTCAGGATAGATTCTGGTGATAGCAAATGTAAATCTCTTGGCAATAAACCAATATAGTTTTCCATGAATTGTTTATTATCATTTTCATTTGCTAAGATTTCTCGTAATGATTTCCCATCAATGCAGTATTCTAGATAATCTTGTGTTTCTTGATTTTCTTCACTCCATGTCAAAGTATGTGTTTTTATTTCTACGCTAAACTTGTTAATTTGATTTTTTGTTTCGCTCACTATTTATCATCCTCCTTCGTTCAAATCAAAACGCTTTCAGATATATTGTATAAGTAATTGTGGTAATATGTGGTCACAAAATATAATAATTTTTCCTTAGGCTAAATGCTTAAATTGCTTCAATTACATCACTACCTTTTATTATACAGATGCCATTTGGCGTGGTTAAAATAAATGAATTATAACCCTTTTCAGGATTGATTTTCGGGATTCCGCTCACTTTCACTTTTTTATCTTCATCCAAATAAGTTATAGTGCATTCAATTTTATAAGCAGCTGCGTGTAAGATGACCTGCTTTCCCATTTCTTTAAATATGACATAAGAGCCAACGAATTGTTTCTTAAAACCTTCCGGCAAATCACTTGCCTGATATATGTCAGAAACTAGATTCTCCCCGAGTTCACTTAGTTGTGAGTAGACTGAGTTTGAAATTGAGAGTGCGGTGTCTTCCAATACAGTTCCATTTGCCATAACTTTTAGGGCGAAAAGAAGGCTATAAAGTTGTGTTGAGTTTAAAGCTAGGAATACTGGATGAACAGGCGAATTGTGGATTTTATTATTTTTATCAAAACCGTTTATATTAATCTCTGTATCTAGAAAGGCAAAATCTTTTTCCAACCTATTAAAATCTTCTCTTATTGTCTTTACATCAACGCCAAATACTTCGGCAATTTTAATCATGCTCTTACCTGATCCATTAAGCTCGGAATGCATTAATTTCAGTAATTCAAGTCTTCTACGATCCGCATCTTTGTGTTGGAACTTTTTCAAAAATTCAGTTGAAATGTTAGCTTTGTATTTATGATTTATATAATTTATCAATGATTCAAAGCGCTGGGTATATTGAAATTTCCCATTAAATTTAGAAGCAATAAAATCACTAATATTCTGTTGAAAAGCAGAAGAGTCTTTCAAAAGATCATCCAAAGTTAAGCTCAGATTGATTTGGCCTTCAATACACTTACCAGGCATATCTGCTCTCTCGTTAATTCCTTTTAGTAACTGTGCTTTTTCTTCTGCTCTCTTTTCATATGCAAACTTGTTACCAGGATAGTCGTTTGAAAAAGCTTGGTTAATCATAGCTGCAAGGCTTGGATTGCAATCTTTGTCTATCATGAATACTCTACGCCCCCTAAATAGTATTTGAGATTTTATTTTGATTTATTATATCATGACGCGCAAAAATAGGAAACTGAGCTCCCTATTTGTAAAATAGAATACATACTAAAATGAAATTACAAAAGAGAAAGGAGAATAAAAAAATGAAAACGTATGTAATAGGAGATGTCCACGGGTGCTTTCAGGAGCTAAGGGAAATGATTAAAATAATGGGAATTAAATTGGGAGAAGACAGACTTATTTTACTTGGAGATTATATTGATAGGGGAAATGAAGAACATGAAGTACTTGAACTACTTCAAAATTTGCTAAATAAGTACGGTCCAGACAAGGTCATCCCACTTATGGGAAATCACGAACAAATGCTATTGGATTCAGTAGGAAATAGGTTTATGAGCAATAATAGATTTAGCGAAAAGGAAATTGAGTTTATTAGAAGCCGCCCCGTTTATTTTGAAGATGAATCATGGTTTTACGTACATGGAGGTATCAACCCAATGAAGGAATTATCAGAGCAAGACGAAGAAGAAATGCTCTGGATCAGGGACCAGTTTTACAGCTTCCCAGATCAATTGAAAAAGAAAGTAGCTTTCGGTCACACCCCAACTAGACTAATAAATGGCAGCGACGTCCCTGTGGTGTGGAATGACAGAATCGCGCTTGATACAGGGTGTGTATTTGGAGGTAATCTAAGCGCTATGGAATTAATAGATGGCGATATCGTTGCAATATACTCAGTAAATAAAACTAACGTGAATATTAACAGATGTGCTGCATAGGAATAAACAAATTGAGTAATGAATAAAAATTTATAAGGGGGAAATGAAAATGGAAAATAGAAATGAAAAGATTAAGGTGATTTATTTTGGAAACGGTGGAGAAGAATGCGTAAGGTGTGATGACAATGGTGAAATTATCAAGGATTCTTTTCACTATTTCCTTCTTGAAGGTAGCAAGGAACTTGGCTCTTGGGAAATAGAGCACTTCTTAGATATGGCAAATGACATTCTAATTGATAAGTTCGGCATTGATGCACAACCATGCCAAACTCTTATGACAAATGAAGACGGAGACTTGAGAAGTTCTTTCTATGCATTCGAACAAGGTATTTGGATTCGTGAGAATACATCGAAACTATTACTCGAAGCGAATACCGGTGTATGCACTTTGCCTGAAGCAATCGCCCTTTGGATGATCATGCAACTTGGAGAATACCTAGATGATTACGAACAAATCAAGTTAGAATTTGAAGCTAGCTGCAAAGATATTGATAGAATCCTGGGAGGAAGTATTATTCAAAAATCGCTTCTTTACAATTAATCAAATTGCGTTCTTATTGCGGTGAGCACGAAGAAGTTTTATATACTTCATCTATCTAACCTTGGGGCATATTTAAAAAATTCGCAAATTTGCTTTGCTCCTACGCAGTCTTCAGCACGTTGTAACATACAGTTTCTGCAAGTATGCGCTGTATGAAAATCATCCATTTTTTCTTCTCTACTTTTAGCGAATTCTTTGAACTCCTCCCATCCCTTTTCCGAAATCGCTTCTTTGCCTGACTTAATTTCTTCTTGTCTCTCTTTATTAGTATGTTCATAATTGAAGTTTTCCGTTTTTTTGATGGGGATTGAAAGATTAATTTTACTTGTACTATAATCCTCATCTGGAATAAGCCATTTTATTTGAACATTTTGATACTTTTGATCATCTACATTTTTTGTATACCATGCTTTTTTATAATTTGATGCCCTTCCCCCATGCTCTGCAATTCTAAAATCAATACCTTTTTTCAGTAATTCTAATTTTATATTTTTGAAATTATCATAAATATCAAGCACCCAGAGCGCTCCACCCTTTGGCCTATTGTCAATATATGCTATCCCATGACCTTTTAAGTATTGTTCAAGGGAAGTATATTCTAAATTACGACGTTTTACTGAAAGATCTTTTTTTACGTTAATATTGGTTTCGCTCTTATTGAGAATATTTTCTGAAGTTTGAGATGCGATGGGTGGTATTTGCAAATTGCTACTGTCTAAGTTTTTATTTTCATTTTTAATTATCTTTTTTCGTTTTGCATCTTGAGTTATTAGTATTATGGTTGTTATTGATATCACACCAATGAAAATAAGTACGTATTGTGCTTCCATCTTTTTCTTCCTTTCAATACTTTTAACACTAAATTCTAAATATTTTATTAATAACCTAGCTCAACTAACGTCTTTTTTTCTAATTCGTTCAATATATCATAGTCAATCTCAATCTCAAATTTCTGGTCCATAATTTTTTTTACAGGATTATAATCAAAATTTCTACTTAGTATACATTCACGCTCATTATTAAATACCCCTAGTACCAGAACTGTAGAATATTCATCAGGGAAATTATTTTCATTTTCATAAGTATCATAAAAATAACCATCAATAATATCATATACTTCTTTGAATTCCCTTTTGCTTATTCTTTGGAAGTCCTTAATTGCTTTTTTCAACGTTGAAGCATCTGCCAAACAAGTTGCACCGTCAAGCATGCTAACAAACATAGTCATAACAGTTACTGTATACATGTTTCTCCTTTATATTTTTACTATGTGTAAATTATTTATTGTTTAAGCAACGTCAAAATATTAGTTGCACCATTTTGGATTTATATTAAAGTATAAACCATCTTTCTTTCAAATATTATTAAGTAATTAGTTTGCTTTAATATATTCAGTTAATTTAAACCATTCCGTAAATTCGCGTGTTTTTCTAAGTTCTCCCTTATATATTTCCATTGCACTTTTACCCTTAGTATCAAATCCAAGTTCTTTCATATGTTCAAGAAAAGACCATATTGGAGGTACTCCGGTGCTTTGAACTACTACTTTTACACATATAATAGGAAGCCCCCGTTCTTTGCATACTTGTGATATCCCTAGTAATTCTCTTTTAACTTCTCTCCAATTAATTTGGTGATTAATTCTAGATGCCAATTCATCACATGTAACAATTCCCTCCTTGCGTATAACAGATATCACGAGTTGTTCCGCTAGTTTTTTCTGTGTAACATTTAATTTCATACGATTCGCCTCCAAAAGAAAAAATGTTTTTGCGTTTTAGCTTTCCACTCTTTTCATTTTTCTTTCATTCATATGCCACAAGGTCCTATCCTGCTTCAATTGCAATATTTTCATTAAGAAAGAAAACCCTATTATTAATATAGTTGCCTTTGTTAATATGAATTAAGGCTGATGTACAATCTAATTTACCATAAATCTTTAATGATTAATGGCCTCCCAATTCACCAGGTACTCTAGCATAATATTCCTTATCGCAAGAATCAATCAGTTTATATTGTTTCTCTACTTTCATTAGAAGCTCCTATCATATTTAGCTTCAACCCAACGCATATGGATTATTACTAGACCTAAAATCAAACTATTTTTGGCTGCCAGTCAGGAGTAAAACCATTAAATATTGCCGACTTATACATCGACAGAATTTTGACTTCCGTATACCCTTTAAAATCCAGATTCACTCCTAATCCTTGAACATTATTTATTATTAATTTATTACGTTCTATAATAATATATTTATATTTATCGATTGCTAATCTATCGCGTTTGCTGTTATTACACCTCGGGCAACTTAAAACAAAATTCCATAATTTATCATCTTTAACAAAAGACCATGGTATAAAATGGTCAACCTCAATAGAATTTTTACAAATACCTTTCCCACAATAGAAACAATTACTATGCTCACTTTTCCCGAAAAGTGTTTCTTTGTAATTTATAAGATTATTTCTCTTTGTTGAATAATCTAATTTCTCAGCAATACTATATGACGATTCTTTAATATTTACTTTTTCTAAAAATTTTATCCACTCATAGTAATTTATTTTTTCAATAATTGATTTATACTTTACTATCATTGCATATACTTTCGGGTTAAATATTATGCGCTTTTCTGCCTTTGAAAAGCTATAAAAGGTGCCTTTGCTATCCGAATAAAAAGCTCCTATTACATACTTGCTACCTACTTGTCTGATTTGACTAATTAACTCCAACTGATAGTTGTTTTTAAGTCCTTCAAATGCGAACTCTCTACTAAAGTCATATTTATTTAGAAAATTCTCTATGATCTCCTCGACTGCACTTCTTTGCCACTGAGAGTTTTCTTGAATTTGTCTAAGTTTATGCCTTACTACAAGATTCCAATAGACTTCTGTGAATCTAGTGAAAACTACGTCAAACTCTAGAGAAAGTTTTTCATCAACATTGAAAATATTATCTACGAGACATTTTAAGAAGCAATACTTATATGTTGTAGTGTTGTGAGTTTTTGATGAAAATATACTATTAAATATTCCCCAAATTTCATCTTCGCTTATATTTTCTTTTGTATAATGCCCTTCTTTTAAATTCCAACTCATTATTTCACCAACTCTTGGGTGCATATAGTCATTCCAATTTCCCAAACTATTTTATCTTTTGAATATTTCTTTAATATATATTCATTAATATAGTTTATCCTGAATTCTTTGAAAACTCTCATTATTGTTCCATAATCAAAATATCTTTTAACCCCAGCATCTGACTCATAAATACCTTCGCTTATTTCTATGCCTTGCCCAGCTCCGAAATTAATATCTTGGTTAGAATTTAATCTGCAAAGAAATAACCCATCATCCACTAAAACTCTTTGAATCTCTCCTAAAATTTGAGCCATCTCTTGATCGTTAAAATAATGCAAACACAAATCTCCAATTATTACATTAGCGCTATTTGATTCGAAAGGAAATGTTTCTAGAAAATTGAATTGATATAGTTTAACACTAGGATATAGAATTTTGATAACATTTATTGCTTCAGCTGAGAAATCACAGGAAGCTATTTTGCATTCTGTTTTTGCAAGAAAAGAAGTATCATCTCCCCAACCGCATCCTAACTCAATGACCGTAGTATTTTTATCAAAATTTCCATCAAAATACTTATTAAGCCAACCATCATAACATGAATCAAGTGGATTAAGATTCTTAATTGTTTTATCCCAGAACTCAAGACTTTTATCCATTTAATATCCTCTTTGAAATGTTTTTTTATAGTTTGTATTTTTTATCAATAAGCTAAATCATTTTATTATATACAGCGCTTCTATCTTCGCTCATTGCTAGTAAATGATACATTAATTTTTGATGAGAACCCATTTGCTTGAAGCCAATCATATACTTCGGCGTTTAAATCTTTCAATGTTAAATTTTTCCCTGTTGCAATAAGTTTAAGAAAATTTAATACACTATCTTTTAAGTCTAGTTTTGCTATTAGTGAACTTGCTAATTTTGTATATTCATCTATTGCATTGATAGCTTCTTGGCTTCCTGGTGCAGCTCTTGAAAACAATGTTTTCTTCTGATAAAGGATTGTTCTCTCAGGTAATTCGGCGATTATCGTATTGATAGTTTCTAAAACTCCTGAAATTGCGGCAGTTTTTTGTCCAATATAATTATTCCATAATTCTAGTATCTTTAGGTTTATGAGCGCTATTTCTCTTTTCAGTGTATTCAGATATGCCATGTCATAATCATCTTTATTGAATTTTTCTTTTAATAGAATTAATGATGATTTTGTAGGTTCTAAGTCAATTTTTTCATTGATAATCTTATACATTAATTTCAGTGATTCTTCGATTTTAATAAAGTCCATATATACAATGTCAAAGTGAGAACTGAAATTCACTATATCCGCCTTTTGGCTGTTCAGTCTTTTTACTTTTAGATAATTAGATCCTTCCCTCTTGGAGTTTTCTATCATTTCAATCAGTCTATTGTTGGTTTCCATTTGCCCCACCTCCAATCTTTGTAATCTCAGATTCCATTTTCTCAATTTTTATTGTAATATCATTGCGCTTTTCATTTAATAAGTTTGTTGCTTCTTTATCCAAACTGCTAATAAATATAATATTCTTCTCATTTACAAGTTTATTAAAGTTTGTCAATATTCTTTTATACTTTTCTATTTCATCAAAAGGATTCTTCGAAATCTCAAATAGTTTTATTGGCATTTCAACTTTCTTACATAAGGCTCTAGCATTTTCTATTGCTTTGTAAAATGCCCCATATGAATCAGACCTAGAAATATTAAAATAGTCACTTTCGTTATAGTTCAAATTAAGTGGATTATTCAGAAATTTTAAATAATCGTTTATACTTTGTAGCGACAATTTGACAACTTCTTCATTAGAATTTTCTCCAAGAGCTTCATTGAATATTTGTAGATAGTCATTTGAAAGCTGAACTTCTTCATTAATTGCTTTTTCAATTGATTCAGAGAACTCATTTATACAATTTATTGAGAAATACCATAAAGATTGTTCCTTCCTTAATATATTAATCTGTAAAGTTTTTAGATCCCAATTAATTGATCTAAGTAATTCAATTTGTTTAAGGATTTCAAAAGCATCTACAATTGTATATCTAGTTTGTCCGACTTCTGCAGACCCTATTGTTTTGCTAAAGTAGTTCTTTGCGCTAGATAATGTTGTCTCCCTGTATACTTCCTTAGTACTTATTTCTTTCGCCATAGTACCCCAAATTTCGCCATGTTTATAATTATATTCAAAATTATTTTCTTCAGCAAACAACTTTAACAGTAATGCTTCATTTGTATTTGTAGTATCAACACCTGAAAATATTGCCTTTATTAGGTAGACCGCTGCGACATTCCATAATGATAAATTCCAATCTGTACTTATTAGGTCCGGTGATTTTACAATAGATATAATTTTATTTTTATTGTTTTCTATCCAGGATAATACGGTAACTAAGTAATCTTCGCTACTTTCAAAATTCCAGGTATAGTCGCCTAGATATTTCCAAGCTGCCAACGAAATTAGTAAATACATGGATTCTTCTTGACGTTCTAAGATAAATCCGCTACTGACCTCTACATTTTGCCCTCTGATATGAACTCTTAACCTTGTATTTATATATGCATTAACAAGGATTTCGTTAACTTCTTCAACCTCCCAATTTATTGAAGCCACAATAAAATCTTTGAGTAAGTCTCTTAACTCTATGTGAGAAATTAATATAGCCTTATTGTTAAACCAATTAAGAATATCCTCTTCAACCTTATTATAATCTGAGTTATTTGCTATAATTGGTATCGGGTTTGAATCAGGCGCAACATCTATTTGTTCAATTGAATTTGTAGTTATTTCAATTTCTCCAGATATGTTTGATGGTACCTTAAATGTCTCAAATAAAGATTTTGGCAATCCCCCTAGCATTCCATTTCTGAGTTCTGTAGTCGTATCCCCCCATAGCCTTAAAAGTATTCCTCTTTGTGTTGCAGTATTTGGGTCAATTTTTTTATTGCTTTCAGTATAATGAATAATTTTCCACCTTGGAATCGGTTGACTATCCAGTGTGAACCTAGACTCATTTAAAAGAAATCCTTCTGGATCAGTAACCCACATCGAAAGTACGTGCAAAATAACATTTTTTAAAAATACTCGTGGTGTCCTTCGTGCAACATCGAGGCTCTGGTATAGGTTCCATAACGCAGTCTCATTGAATGGGAATATGGAAAAATCCTTTTCCTGCTGCGAGACTATTGCCCATGGATATTCAGGTAATTTAGCAATTGGTATTGCCTCTTCGTATGCTCCTTTGTTAGCCCAATCGCAAATAATTTTTTCATCTAAATTTATTGCATTTATATACTTTGCTGCAAAATATGAAAGTTGCTTCTTGTTTCCAAGCATGGCTTCTTCTTTAATTAGTATATTATGTGTTACTCGATCTTTAATATTATCAGGAATGCTATTCCAATAGAAGCTAGTTGTCGCTCCGCATATGGAACTGATTCTACAAAACTCACCATTTCCTTCTGCTGAGTGGTTTGTTATCAAAACTTCCATCAATGCATTATCTAATCCAGAAAACGATGTAATATCCTCTATAAACAAAGTCAACTTGTTACCTTGCTTTTTCAATATACTTCTTAATGATGCAAATAAGTTCTTAAAGTCAGCCGATTCAAGATTTAGGCTTCGTTGAATAACTGATGATACTTTAGAGTTGAGATATTCAGCAACCTTGTTTCTTAGTTCGCTTCCTTCGCCTTCCGTAGCAAATTTCTCAGCTAGTCTAATTGTATTTCCTGCAGCTCCTGCATTTGCAATATCAAGATTCTGTTTAATTTGTTGTAATGTTATTTTGAAATCCTTGGCTGCAAAGATCTGATCTTCATTTTGATTAATAGTTCCGTCTTCTTTTGTTCCAAGTTTTGCGCAAATTTTACTTAATGGGCCATTGTCCACAAGTAAAAAGGTATTAATTATATACTCATCAGTTAAGTAGCTTTTGAGCCAATCTCTATATCTTTCGTCTAATAAATCATTTCCCGCTTCCTTATCTTTATCAATTTCAAGTGTAAAATTAAAATTTATCGTTTTCTTTAATTCTTCCCCAGTAATATTTCCTTTTGCATTTCTGATAATTCTAAGTTCATTCTCCTTTATTTCTTCAGGGAATAAATCAGCATCTATAATCTGTTTTAATGCATCTTGAAGAGTGTTGTGCGCTCGTGAAATTAATAAAACAACTTCTTTTTCATTTGCCTGCTTTTGATATTTTTCTTTAAGCCATCTAATTAAGTGAGATTTTCCAGACCCATTACTTCCCTGGATAAGAATGAGTTTATGTTCTTCAGGACTATCACATATTATTTCCTGGAAAAGCTTATTTTCATTGAGCGAGTCCTCTTTGGATCCAGTTCCCTTTTGTAAATATAAATTCTCAAAAGGAATGTGAGTCGCAAGAAAATCAGCGATTGAAGGTGTTGTTGCTTCAGTTTGAATAACTTGACTTAATCTTTTCAGCCTTTGCGCATCCATAAATTTTACCTCACAATTATTTCTGAAATCATATTTGTTTCCGGATATTGTATTGAATTTGTTAAGTGCCATATATCACTAGTATCAGGGATATATTTTAATTCTATAATTTTCTGGTTATTTAATATCCGTAGTGCCATTGATAAGCTTTGCTTGATTCGATTATCTTTTATTGTATTAAGATATTGTGGTGAATCAATAATTAATTGATTGATGAACATTTTGACTGGAATTTTTTTACCACTTTCAAATGGTTTCTTAAATTTCAACCAATCACAAATATTATTATTGCACCCAAATACTAATGTTGAACCAGCCCCTGCCTTTTGGAATGTAGCTAATCCAAGTGCCACAGCCCAATATCTGAAGCCTAAAATAAAGTCTTTTTCTATGTTAATTCCAAACTCAATTTCCCTAGGTATTTTATTTTTTAGTTCTTCTGCGGACTTATAACTAAACACATTACTTTGTTGACCAAGATACCATTTTACTAATAGTGTAAATGCCGTATCCTTTTCTTTAAAAATATTATCTGCAATAGTAAACCTAAGAATATTAAAATTTCTTAATTGTTCTTCTGTAAAATCAGTAGATACTTTTTCACCATTTATTAATTTAATGAAATTGCAATCCAATGAAAACTTAAAAACCCTATCATATGCTGTAGTATTTTCATGGCCTAACGTTATTAATTTTTTAAATTCTTCTTTTCTATATTTATCTTTTGCTCCTGCAAGCTTACAAATAATATAGACCATTTCTGGCATGCATTCTTGCCTTAATGAGTCTGCAATAATCATAATTATTTTCCCCCTTCAACATAAAAATTATAACTTATTTCAATGTCAGCTAAATCGCTTAAACGCTTCTCTTCCGACTTAATATATTGAGAAGATGGGCCAATATGAATTATGCGATTGGCTTGATTTTTTGCAATATATTTATTTGAAAAGTCAAAATATTTATCAGTTAGATATTCATTTTCATTATAAATAATTGCGCATACACCATTAAGCCATTTATATCCGATTTTCATAAATTCATCTAATGTTAATATCATGTATGCGTTAAATTCGTAAATGGATATAGCCTCAAGTATATCCTCTCCTTTTGTAATATTTGGTGTAATTATAATATTTACTTTGTTTTTTATTAAATAGCTAAAACACTCTGTATATTTATCAGCCTTTATATAAACACTATTTTGAAGTAATATTTGCTTATTTGAAATAACAATTTGTTGAAAAGGCGTATTAAAATTTATTAAATTAGTATCTAAGATATTATCTTTACTACTTTTGATTCCAATTTTACCCTCTTTGAAAGCAATCCCGAAGGACTTGTTTCTACAGTAAGGGCAGCCACTACAAACTTCCTGTGCATATGGGAATTCATCTATAAATATTGTTGAGAAACAGTTCTTTTTTGCGCTTTTTATCAATTTTTTTATAGACTTTATTCCTTCGCTTATCCTTGTTCTTTCATTGGCTCTAAAATTTGTAAGATATGTTGATAACTTTTCCGAATTCTCAAGTATGGATATTTGCACCAATTCAACAAGCATTTTATAGCCATTATTACTCGAAATATCAACATCTATTATCCTAAGAAGATTGCTTTTTAGCATGAATATTATTACATCTTTATTCCAACCGGCATTTTGTTGTCCTGTAGTTTCATATTTAAGATGTTCTGGCGCAATCTTAACATCTAACCATACTTTATTTGGGCCTTCTCCTGCCTTAGCGTTTGAATACATTGCTTTCCATCTTTTTACAATATTATCGACCGTTAATATTGAGGATTTAGTTAAGTTGTTTATAA
This sequence comes from Bacteroidota bacterium, assembly GCA_037134755.1. Classification (GTDB taxonomy): domain Bacteria; phylum Bacteroidota; class Bacteroidia; order Bacteroidales; family JACABE01; genus JBAXLO01. The sequence continues at coordinate 17,624 of JBAXLO010000008.1, forward strand.
TTTCATTATCCTCAGTTTCATTAATCAACCAGTAGCAAAGGGACGTGCATCCATCCCTCCCAGCCCTTCCTATTTCTTGATAGTATCTACTCACATTTTCTGGTATATAGGAAGTTATTATTGTCCTGATGTCTTCTTTATCAACTCCCATACCAAATGCTGACGTTGCAATAATTATATCAATTTCGTCTTTTCTCCATTGTTCAAGTATTCTCTCCCTATCGCTATTTTTGGTTTCACCGGTGAATAACTCCAAGTAGGAAAACCCTAATTCTTTTAATTTATTATAATAAGTTTTGGCAATTTCAGGTCTACTAGTGTAAACGATTAAAGGTTTTGGCGCTTGTTTAACAAGTTTAACCAGTATATCCTTCCTTTCTTCCTCATCATTACATTTATGCATATAAAATTTAGGCTCTGGTCTTAATTCATCGGCCCTGAATTCAGTCAGAAAGTCATCATCGAAAATTATTTTTAATATTTCTGTGTCTTCCATAGTTAATGTTGCCGACAGCAATATTGTTTTTAGCCCTGACTCAGAAAGCTCTTTAATCTGATTTCGAAACGATCCTAGAAGTTGAAATTCAGGTCTAAATTTAATCCCCCAGCTAACGACCAAGTGTGCTTCATCGATAACAAGTGCACTTATTTTAGAATTTTTTGCCGATGCAAGGATTTTTTCTTTAAATTCTTTATGCATCAAAGCCTCAGGCGAAATATATAAAATTGAAAGTGTGTTGTTATCAATCCCTTCAAAAATCCTGTTTTTATTTTTTTGATCAATCCCTGAATAATATGCAGCGCAAAATGTTGAAGAGAATTCGCACTTAGCATATAATTGCTTTGTTGAGATTTCGTGATCTATTGCAAGTGCAATAGTTGGAACAACCACAATAATTAGGCCGTCATACATGTTTGATAGCGCCGGTAGTTGCCAGGCAAGGCTTTTCCCTCCCCCAGTTGGCAAACAAGCTAGTAATGTTTCATTTTTTTTCATATTTGAAATTACATAAATTAACATCTTTTGAGATAAGGAAGTATAATTTTCATATCCTAAATATCTATATAACGTCCCATCTCCAAATGACTTTTTTGTTCTCCTACTTTTAATATTTGAATATGAAGATCTTAAGTCATCAATATCATTAGCAATATTAACTTCTATAGTCAATTCAATATTATTATTGGTCGTGTCAAAAATAAAACCAAATGGCATTTTGTGCATGTAAATTTTATCGTACAATTCATTTGAGATTAAAATTCCACTTTGAAAATATTGCATGCATTGTCTTATGTGACCGCAAAAGTCAACGATGTTATCTTCTTTTAATGATTTCAGTGCTCTTAGCACGCATCTATATTTTAGAGGCTCATTTGCATCGCTTATTAAACTATCAATTTTACCGATAGCAATATCAACGTCTAAATCATTAAATATAACTTTTTGAATTAATAGGATTGTTGGCTCCATCTAATCACTCACCCCTTTTTAAAAACAGTAAATGCAATAGAATCTAATTCTATTATTGGGTTTGTTAATCCATAAATCAGTGCTTCTATAATGTCTTGAGTTAAGCAATATGTATTAATATCATTTATCCCATAGAATATCTCTCTTGCTTTCTTTGAGTTGAATTGGTTGTCAAGTTCTTCTCTCGCTCTTGTTATATCAGTAAAAATTTTAGCTTGCTCCGCTGCAATACCTTTGCCGGTTTTGTATGCAGCTTTCACATACTTTTCCCAATTCACCTTTGGATATTTATTTTTAAATGCATTAATCATTCCATTTTCTCGTTTTCCGAGATGCATTGGTCTTTTATGCGTTACTTCTTCTAGTTGCCTCAGAATGTTGTATTCACTTATTGAATCCCACTTAATATTCAATGGCGCGGTGTTAATTACCTGCTTGTTATAAATAAATCTGCTAATCAATGTATAAATCTCTAAAGGATATCCCTTTTCAATTAGTTTTATTGGATTATAGTTTATATTCCAGGTTGTTATTAATCCAATCCATTCAATTTCGCAATTTGAATATAAAAATGCGCAACATCTTCCTTTATAACATTCTTCTGCATTTCTTGTGATGCTATCAAAGAATGGATTAAAAGGTGCAAAAAAACCTAAATTTTCATGTTTTATAGCCGCAGCCCTTGAAAACGTACCCCAAATATCATTTTTGTATCTCGCTCGGCTAATCAGCTCATCCATTCTAGGAGGGAAGTATAAAGAATTGAACATGCTACGCGCATTTAATTGTGTTGTGTCAACTTTTATTATTTTATATCCATCTTTATATGCATTTGTAACTGTAACGTTCTCGAATCCTGCCATAGATGGCCATATCAACATTGTATCCATCAATCTTTTTCCATCGTTCTCGGTAAATTTGATTATTAGCTCATTTAACTTTTTTTGTAAAAACGGATCAAGTTGTCTTGCCAAATCAAAGTATCTTTCTCTTTCAACTTCCGATTTCATTTTATTGTAGAATTCCTTAACATTCCCAAGTAATTTACCTAATCCAAATTTTGCATCGCTAATAAATGAGTTAGTAATTAAATCATTTAATTCTTCAAATATTATCTCCATTCCACATAATGATTCATCAAACATATTAAGTCCATTGCTATAGATGCTAAACAAATCATTTTCGATTGTATTCTCGGTAAAAAATACAATTGATATAACATCTTTTCCTAGTTCTCTTCCTATCCTATCAAGCCTTCCAATTCTTTGTTCAATTAATGCTGGAGACCATGGTAAGTCAAAATGTATTATATAATCTGCAATCTGAAAGTTACGACCTTCACCCCCTGATTCATCACAAATAATAAATCTACAAAGATCATCGTTTTGAAATATTGTTGCCGATTCTTGCATTGCTTCTCTTGTTTTATTCGAATGAAATGAAGATGTCGAGTTTGTGCCAAAAAAAGATTCGAAACATTCTTCAAGTTTCAGCGCTGTTTCTGTAAAAGTTGTAAAAATAATATATTTTTTATTCTTTTCCAAATCCTCCTGGTCAATAAAGTCAATAACATTTGCAAATCTACTGTAGAATGATTCTATTTCATCAGATACATCTTTAATATTACTTATCTCTTGATTTGTTGCCCTTTTCCACTTTATATTTAACAACTTTATATTTTCAAGATAATCATTTTCGTTATCCAATAATTCAGACTTTATATTGCTTCTTTCTTTTAGCACCACTTCCAACGCATAAGGTGAGCTAAAGAATGCGCTAAGTATTTTTTTTGCATACTCGAATAATTCGTGTTTTGGTTCTAAGTGTGATGAGAAAATATAATCTACATAATCAAGAACTTTTGACGAACAATTTTCTTCATTGAAATCTACATCAGCGCCCCTCATTTGATATGGTTTCATAATTAATTTTCTTGTAGTATTTTCATTTTCGATTTCAGTTCTTCTGTGCCTAATAATGTTTTTCTCTAATTGATAAAACTCTGCAATATATGCAAGGGATAGCCTAGCATATTTTATACCTTTATCATCAGAATCCCCATCGATGTTCATAATTAGTACTGAAAGCTTTTCATCACATATCTCTTGATTGATTTTTCTAAGCTTATTAATAAAGTCGCCTGATAAATTATATTCATTATAATCAGAAAGGTCTTTCATCATGTCATATACAAGATCCCTTATCTTGCGTTGCTTTTCCATTAAGTTAGTAAATTGAGTCAAATTGATAGTATCGAAACGTTTGGGATTCAATATTTTAAGTAATCTATAATATTCATCTTCGCGTTGTAAGATTGGTGTGGCACTAAGAAGAAGAAGCTCTTTTACATCGCCGGAAAAATTGTAAACTGAAGTATAAAGATTATTATTGTTAAGTAATTTATGAGTTTCATCTACAACACACATGTCCCAATTAGCAAGTCTTTTTATTGTTTTTTCATTTTTTACAAAATCGCTTGTTGAAACTATAAGGAGTTTAGGCTCGCTTATTTCATCCACTCCCCATATTGGTATATTGAACCAGAATTTAAAAGAAAGCTCTGTTTGCCACTGATAAATAAGAGTGTCAGGAATAATAAATATAACTTTAGTCTTAGGTGACTTATCTATTTTACATTTAACAATTGAACATGCTTCGATAGTTTTTCCAAGTCCTACTTCATCAGCAAGCATTAATCTGCAAGGATTTTCTGATAAAGCTCTAATAATTGTATCTATTTGATGTGAAAATAAATGTACTCTTGTCCCAAGGAGGTTCTTGAATCCATATGGCGCATTATCAATCATATTCAATGATTCACTAACAATTCTGCGATTTAAATACCATCTTGGGTTTTGCAATTCATAATTTAGCATTTGATATATTGGGTTAAAATTAGACCTGTTTAGAGAAGCTAGGATTTCTGTCTCGCATACAATCCCAGTTCTTGTTTCTCCATCTTTCATAAATTCAATATAATAATCATAGTATTCATAATCTGAGCTAGGTTTCCTGGAAGTTGTTATTATTTTAACCTTAAAACCCTTATAATTAATAATTGTATTGTCTAAAATGCAGCTTCTTTGAAGTTTATTTGCTTTGTAAATCACTCTGTTTGGAAGAAATTTGAAGAAATCTCTTAATCTAAAAAGATCATGGAAAACTACTGTAATTTTATCATTAACTAAATCAGCAAATTCTATTTGGCCTAATATAAAATCTCTTGGGTTTTGTGGATCTTCGTCATAAGCGCACCTTACATACATTCCCTTTTTTAACATATTGCTTAACCTCTTTCGGCGTGGTAAATAGCTACTTACTTATATCTTTCTTCCCCTTTAGGTTCTCAACTAACTCATTCAATTCTGCCTCCGATAATGAAAATCTCTTTGTCGGTTCAAATTCTACTGATTCCATTGTATTTGTGTGCATAGCTCCTATTTGGTATAAACCCGCGTCGTTTATATCCATACTAAGCATTATTTGATCATTTGTGTAGTAAAGTGGCAGAAAAAATGAAAATTGGCATATTTCTTTTTTCTCCACTTTTTCTTTTTCAATTATCTCATTAAAGCAGAGATCAATTCTGTCGTTTAATGCATGTCCAACTTTAATTGCAAATTCTTTCTTTTCCAAAAATGGATATTCCGTCCCCTTTGGTATAAAAACGCTTGATTTACCAGCATGATATATTTCAATATCCCTTGAAACAATGCTATTACACTTATTTTGAGCAAAGGGGGGTATAATAGTCCCATTTTTAAGTGCAGCTTGTATTGCTGCACCTTTTGCAACTGCCTTATTGAAATCATCTGAATGTATAATTTTTTCTTTTGTGATGCCACCGATACTTGAAAATACATTAAATATTAATTCCCTTACATATGGAATTTGAGAACTACCTCCTATTAATATTACTTGTGAGATAGGCAAGCGTTTTTTGCTAATTCCCTTTAAAACATCTGCAATCCTTGTTTTTATGCTTAGCTTGCTATCCCCCAATACTTCCTCTTCAAAATCTTCCCTAGTAACGATTATTGGTTTATAAATGCCTTCAAAAGATATTTTTACGCTTTTCTCAGTTGAGAGTTTGATTTTTGCTTGCTCAATATTTCTCTTAAGTCTAAATATATATTGCTTAACATCAATACTCACATCTTCAGAAAATTTTAATATTTTATGATCTAAATAATTTATATAATAATTTTCAAAAGCGATTTTTACTTCTTGAATAAATTTATCATTTACATATTCATTGGCTATATTCTGGAGAACTAAATCAGTAAAAATAAAATCTATAATATTTCCTCCCAATTCAGGATCTCCACCAATTTCAAGAACTTCAGGTGTAATTGCGCCATTTGCATAACATACCTTTATTAATGATAGGTCTAACGTCCCCCCTCCGAAATCAAACACAAGAATATTTTTATGCGCATCAGATGAGAACCATTCTATGCCCTTTTTTACATACTGATCAAAAAGGTGGTACATGATAGCAGCTGTTGGTTCTTCAATTAAGCCTTCAATTCTCATCCCTGCTGCAATTCCTGCTTGCATTGTAGCGTCTTTCTGCGTTTGGTCAAAAAATGCTGGAACAGTTATTAAGGCAGATTTTATCTGATTATTGTGCAATTTATTGAAGTGCCTAAGAAGGTAAGCAGAAATCTCTTGAGGTGATTTGTTAATTATATTTCCGTTTATTATAATAGGTATTTCAGTTGTTTTCCCAAGACGAATTTTAACAAGTTCAACAGTACTGTCGGGATAAATATATAATTTGTTTTCGGCAAGACTCCCAACTTTATAATTATTTTCGTCCTCGAAATACACTATTGACGGGAAGCTTTCATTGCCTTCATCATCATTGAGACATTTTACTTCGAAGCTCCCGTCAAGCTTTTCTTCTACTTTTGCAACAAGACAATTGGATGTTCCTAAATCAAGTCCGTAGCTTATCATAAGTATCCTCCGGTCTAAAGTGATATTTGTTCTGGTTCCGGTTCTGGTTCTTTTTCAATTTGGGCTTCCATATTTTTAGATTTTTTATACTTTGTTGTCTTTTCTTTAATTATTACTTTATCCTTATTTTCAATATGTAATATTATTTTAGTATTTGGCTTTATACCCTCTTCTGGCCATAATCCTAAGCCAGTAATTTCTTCAGTAATCTCAGAAATACTTGAAATTATGTTATTGATTGTATCAATCATAACACTTGTATCATCTCCGTTATTTATTTGCTCTCCTAAAGCGCTTGATGTATTGGCACTAGAAACTAGCCTATCTCTTACTATTTGTAGTTTCTTTCTAGTTTCATTTATAGTAGATTTCTTAATCTTTTCTTTCTCATTATTAGCATCGTCAATTAAGCCCTGTGCTCGACTGATTGATGATTTTAACTTTTCATTTTCTTCTATTAAAAGTCTATGTTCCAAATACCTCCTACCAATTGCGTCGAATTTAATATTTTCTTTTATCAATTCCAATGCTGTTTTTAAAGCACTATTAATTGAATCACTCCTTGCAGATATTTTTTCTTTGTTTAAAACAGTTTCTAAATAGTTTGAGGTAGCATATTTTTCGTTTAATTCGTAGAGAAAAGTGAAAATTTCATTCAGATACGAATTGCTTTCTCTTCCATCGCTTTGCTTGATAAATTCTTCCATTAATAAATCTTTAATATTCATAATTAATCTTCCTCCTTATAACCAATGCATACCCGAAATCCAATAACGTGAACTATTTCCCTGAAATTTATGCCTATATAAAATAAAATATAGCTCTTTATCTTTTCTATTTAGTAAATCTAAATATTTTTTTCTTTTATTTTCAAACTCACTATTTTTTATTATCCAATTCCAATAATGAACCCATCGATAATCTTTATTTAGAAATTCTTTTGCTTCTTTAAGACAAGTTATATTCGCTTTTATTCGATACTTATTTATTTGCCCACCTTTTGATTCAGTTTTTTTATCTATTGAGATATCTTCAACTTCATTAACTTTTACAATTGCATATCTTTCTTTAGTATTTACAAAAAACTTATCTCCATTTAGCACTTTAGCTTCAAGTATCTTTTTTAGTAAATCTATACTATTATTAGCAAGCTTTACTTTGAAAGCCTCATACATTTCGTTTCCATATTTTGATTCTTTGATCCTGATTTCATCTACAAATGTTGTGAACCCAATATCCCACATAACTTCTCCATTAGTAGAAACTATTTGATCTCTCACTAAATCAAAAGATAGAATGTTTTTACTTTTAACATCATAGGCAACGACAGAGAACTCATCTGTGTTAGGGAATGTTTCAGTAATGGCAAGGGTTATCAGTTCATACAAAATTATTCATCTCCCATCATACTTTCACTTACTTCGTAGTAGTTTCTAAGGCATACATCTGTAAAGTTACAATTTTCGCAAACTTTTTTATGAGGCAATTCAATTTTTTTCTGATAAAGTTTGCTCGACTCCATATATTTATTGATACGCATATTAATATTATCTAAGCTGAAATTCATTGTGTTTTGCTTTGTTTTGTCATCTTTCCATTGTGCAATTAGAAAGTTTAACTTTCTTCTTCTGTAAATCATACCCGTACCATTATTACCAATAATCTGCTTATAGGTGTTCTTTTCTAAGTCGTATAAAACTGCTTGCCCCCAGAACGGAAAAAGTTTTCTAATATTTTCATATTCAATTGAAAGCTTATTTTTTAAATCTTTTTCCTTCAGTCCATACTTTTTTTCCATTAAAATAAACATAAAATTAGATACAAAATATTTTATATGGTATTCATTTGAATATTCGATTGGTGATTTAATCAGATAATTTATCATGAATTTAAATGGGCATATTGCGAATGTTTCTTTTTCCTCACTTGATAACTTTTCTGAGTTTAAAGCGCTTATAACTTTTTCTTTTGATTCCTCAGCAATAAATGACGGCTGTCCGCTTTTGTCAAATAATTTTTGACCTAGATTTAGAATTTTAAGAAGATAATAAAGCGTCTGTTCTCTGCCATTTTCTTCTTGAATAAAACTTAATTGAATATTCTTATTTGAGAAAAATGTTCCATAAAATAGTGAGAATTTGAGAAAATTTCTATGTTCTAATATGCATTTTGTTATTACAGGGACTGCTGATTCCATGTCCGTATATCCAACAAACATTTTTTCTGATAGTGGCCAAGTCAAGATATCGCTGTTCTGAGAATTCATATTCAAGTTTGACAATAATGCAAAATGATGATATTTAGCGGTTGTCGAAGTTCCTAATAAGACAGAACCATCAATTTGTTCAAAATTTCTGACAATCCAGTTTGATGAATCTTTTTTGTTTGAACCCGAAAGATAGAAGGCTATTGCATCTTTTACATCCTCAATATTCCCTTTGACCGCACCCTCGTGAAATAACTTCATTTTTATATTTAGTTCTTCTATTAATTTACTTTCTGTGTCGCTAATAATTACATTCGATGTAGCTTTGTTTGATATTATTTCCATCAAAATACCAAAATGCTTTGCAAAGTCTACTGTTTTATTTGAATCCTTAAACAATTCATTTGAAATCCCTTCAATAAATTCGATGAATTTTTTAAATTCATCGATCTCATCCAAAGTAATATTAAAAAATGAAATCATTTTTAAATCATTATATAAGTTGTTAGTATTTATTATTTCATTAGCAGTTTTTAGCTCTTTGATTCTCTCGTAATATTTGATTAATAATTTCACGTCTGTGAAGTATGTAGAAATTTTTTTGTAGATTGAGTATATGTTGTGTGTTTCTGATTTATATAGACCCGTAGCAGCACACTCAAGTAAATATTTGTCTTCTATTTTCAAACTCGCAACTTCAAAATCCCACATTGAATAGATACCAAGAATGAACTGTCCAATTGGGTAAGAAAGGAAATGCCTGCTCCCAAATTGATCTGGGTAATACATCTTAAGCAATGCGTTACTTGATTCTCCAGTAACAGCATAATATTGCGTCTTCATTTGGCTAATTGATTCACCTGCTTCATCGAAAGTTATAGCAACTTCGTTGTCTGTGAATTCAGTCAGATTTCTAAATAATATAACTTCTTGATCATCTAGTTTGGGTGGGTCTTTGCCTTCAATAATGGCTGCAATTGACTGGCCAATAAGTTGTCCAGATTGAATGTCAATGGTACTTTCATATTCAAATTTTGCATCGCACCACCCATAAACCTCTTTCCATGTGCTATAAGTAAATGGCAAATTTTTGCAGTAATTAATTAAGAAAATTACTTCAACTCCAAATTTTTCAAGTTGTTTAAAAAAATGAAACATAATTGGAGTTATTTTATGTACCCCATGTACAATTATTTTATTGAAAGCTTCAAAATTCTGACCTTGCAAAAGTTCATATAAATAATTCGCGCGGTCAAGGTCCCTTTTATATGTAGTCTTTTTTCTACCTGTCAAACTTAAGTATCCTTCTTGTCCATGCTTAGACTGGCTTAATTTATTTAAATAATCAATGATGATTCTCAAACATTCTAAACCATCATTTCTATCATTCAAATTTGATTTTGCTCCTGATTTTTCAATATAATTCCTTCGGTTATCGCCAAAATACCATTTAATTTCTTCATTTAAAGTTGAAATAATTGATGAGATATAATCTTCTTTATTCAATAATGCTAGTTTCTTGTACCCCTCATAATACTCACTCGTTATTACTTCCTCATATATAATAATTAAGTAGTTCTGCTCTACTGACAAATCAGCTTTATTGAATAAATTGCTATCAGCATTCATTAATATTAATAGTTTTATTGATTCTACAATATCAGAAATATTAAACCTAAAAGCCTTTTTTATTTCTGGTTCCTTCATTCCTCTTATTATGTTTGAGATTGTAAGAAAAAGCTGCATATCGCTCTGCGGATTATTTATGAAGTCTTTATAAAACAAGTTGATTAGCGTTGTTATAGCCCCCATATACCCAAATGATATTCTTCCATATTGAGTTTCTAAACCTTGCATAAGGGTATCTGATGCACAAAAGTGAGGGTGATCTGTGACCACTTTCCAAAGCTCCTCGTTTTCATTAATTTTACATGGATTTGGATAAGTAAGTATCCTCATTCTTGCACCCCACTAATCATTTTACTCCAATTATACTTAGTCTTTTTCTTTGAGACTTCATAAGAAATATAAATTATTCTCTTGATTGCTCTTGTAATTGCTACATATAAAATTCTTGTCTCTTCTCTTCTTCTATCTATAATCTCGTCCTTTTGATAGTTTTCATAATGATTATTCTCGCAAATTATTTTGTAGTCTCTGCCTGTGATTCTGTATCCAACTTCATTTTTTGAATATATTAAATCAACCTCTCCTTTTGCTCTGGCACTTGAAATATCAAAGTTGCAATAAGGAAGTAATATCGTATCAAATTCTAGCCCTTTCGCTTTATGAACAGTTGTGCATATTGCTTTTGCTTTAGATTTTTCAATATCATATGATTCTCTTGCTTCTTCTTCTTGTTTTGTTAATATCATTATTTCCAAGTAATCAGAAAGCTTATTTATCGTAATGTAATCGGTATTTGAAGCTATTATTAATTTTTCAAATAATTGGTCAAGATTTCTTATATAATATGATTCCAATCTTTCTATCTCTTCTAAACCATCTGCCTGCGATTTAATTGCAAATGTTTCCCAAGGCTTAGTATCGTTTACTATATCCCTTATTACTTTTAATGCCGGCTCTTCCGTCAATCTAGAAATATATTTATTCCATTTGTTTAAATTTTTAGGCAAATTATTATAGAATAATTCTACAATTTCTTCTTCATTTAACCCTACTAACGAATTCTTTTCCAGTTCATCGATTATATAAGATGTTGTATATAGGTTATAGAGATATTTTGGCCATCTATTATGTTTAAGTGCAAGTACTAATTTAAACAAATCAATAGTTGGATCAATTCTAAATAGGTCTCCTCCTATTTCAGTCTCAATATTAATTTTGGCTTTTTTACATATTTCCTTAATATTGTTAACTTGCCAATTGTAGCGAACTAAAATTGCAATTTTATCATTTTCATTTTCAAGACTTGGTATATACTGCCTCAATGTATCGACCAACTTTTTCTCGAATTGGGGATCGCTAAACACTTTAATATTATATAATTCAGTAGAATCACATAATAACTTTGTTCCTATTAATATATCTTCCTCTGAGTAATCTATATCTCCATTATTATTCCAAGCCCTGAAAACTTTATTCATTTGTTTCATAAGGTTACTATCAGTTCTGTAATTTTTATTAAGTGAAACTGTTGTAAATTGATTTTCATTGTCAAGCGTATCGAAAGCTTTGACCTGGGCTCCCCTGAATCTGTAAATACATTGTTTTATATCACCAACTACGAAGAATTTATAATTAAATTGCTTTCTAAAATCTTTCATAAGTTGGATTTGAACATCATCTGTATCTTGAAATTCATCGACAAAAAGAAAATCAATATTATCTTTCTGGAACGTAGGGTTTTCTTGGAGTTTAGTTAATAATATTCTCAGTTTTTTTATTAAGTTGCCAAGACTAACGGAGTTATTTGTATCACAATATTCATTCATTTCAACTTGAGTTGATTTAAGTTCTTCAATTAATTTATTAAAAATTTTATTATTTGGATTTCCAAAGTCAACATCTTTATCAGATATTTCAACATTTTTATCATCTAACTTCTCTAATAAATGCAAGAGCCTCTCTTGCAGATCATACATAGATATTTCTATTTTATCCTCTATTTCTTTATTTTTTTCTACAAAGTCATTTATATGCTTATGCAGGATCTCTTTCCTTTTATATTTGCCTGTTGTAATGCTAAATTCTCTTCCTAAGCCTAAAACATAGCCGTATTTCTTGATAATATTTTTAGATAAAGCATGAATTGTTGAAATGTTCATATCTTCAATAGCTTCAATAAAATCTAAGAAGTCATTATTTTTAGTCAGTAAATAAATATTCAAAAAACTATCAGCAAGTTTTTCTTTCATCGCTTGGGCTGATTCATTTGTAAAAGTGATCATAATTATAGCTCTTTTTAAATCGTATGTGTCATAACCCTTTTCCCATATCAAATATTGAATCCTAGAAATTATAACGTAGGTCTTTCCAGTGCCTGCCCCAGCCTTCACGATGATGTCCTCAAGTTTCGCATGCTCAATAGAATACTGCCCTAAATTAAAGCTTGAGCTTTCATTTAGGCTAACAAGTTGATTTGTATATTTTCCTGATTCGCTTCCATTTATTATTTCAAATGATTCTGCGTTAACTTCCGTTAAGCTTAGATCGAAGTTAAAAGTGCTATTGCCGATAAATTTAAAATCTTTTCTGTCATCTAGTCCCATGCTTTTGATGCAACCTTCTATTTCCCCTCTAATTTTTATGAGAACATTTAGCGAAGTCACATATACATAAAATTTGGTTCCCGAATTCCATTCATGAATCATTTTTTCAAGATATGTTTTGTCAATTTCTTCATTATTTATAAAGATCAGTTTAGAGTAGTATCGCCTTACTAGCTTAATTTTATCTTTCTCTGCTTTTGAGTCGGGTTTCCCTTGCTTGTTTTCCGAACGAAATTCGGGGCTTACTAAATTCCCTACAGTATTTAATATTGGTTTGTCCAAACCATTTTTAATTAATCCAGGAATATTAATTTGTTCATATGCATCTTCAAATATTTTCTCGATTTTATCCTTCAAAGTTTTAGCGTTTTCTAGGTCTTCCATTGTAATCGTCATAATTGGGCCAGATATTTTGTTGAGATGTTTTGATTCATATTCTTTCTTATTAAGGAAAGGATAACAAACGCTACATGGCACATAAACTGAGTTAATGCCTGCATTATGAAGTATTTCAATTAATTGAAATCTATATCTATTTGCTTGAGCTAGTGGAGATGGTATTGGTGGGTAATTCTTAAGATTAATTCTAGAATTATCTGGCACTTCGATAATATTCTTTGCTAGAAAACCCTTTATCTCTATAATTAATGCCCCAAGTTTTGGCACCAGTAGAATAATATCCACCTGCTTCTGCCCTAAGTAATAATTGTGAAAACTTACATAATCTTCTGGTAATAGTTCTTTAAATTTTCTCCAGACGTAGTTTTCGCCTTCTGAATTTCCATCAAAGTCATTTATAGGTAATATCATGAGCGTCCTCCATCTTCCAGATATGTTACTATTAGCTCATCTCTTGCTCTTGTTGACGCAACATATTTTTCACATTCAATTAGTTTGTCATAATATTCACCAATTTCTGGAGAATCACTTTCGATGCTTCTATAATTTTTTATATTGTTATAGTCAAATATTATAACGACCTCAAACTCAAGCCCTTTTACTCCCATAATAGTACAAATACACACTCCCTTATCTTTCCCCGGAATGATATCATCAATTAGCAAAGTTGATACTATCTCAGATAAAATTAGAACTGCTTTTATTTCATTGCTCTCTTTAATTGTAGGGCAAATAATGCAAATTTGATTTGGTGCTCTTCCAGTTTTTATTAGATCTTGAACCTTTGATGCTATAAATTTATACTGGCTTGCTTCAGTGGTAAAGCCCTCAACTAGGGGATCAGCGCCACTCACGATTGATTTATATTCTTTAATATGGCCATTGACCATCTCTGATTGTATGAATTGATATCTAGCATAATCGTTTATTTGTTTAGTTGTTCTATAATTTATTGATAAATATTGCGTTCTTCCAACTATATTAATTTCTATTTTATTTTTCCATGTCCCAAGGTTAAATATCCTTTGATTCATATCAGAAAGTATAAATATATTATTTTCTTTGGTTTTTACACACTTGCATAACGCCTTAAGTTTGATTGGTTCTAAATCCTGGGCCTCATCGATAATAATTGAATCATATTCCGCGTGTATTGAGCCCTCAATTAGTCCACTATTCATTTTATGAGCTCGATCTACAAAGGTTGTAATACCTCGCAACCTTTTTTCGTTTAATAATACTTCGAAGAACTTCCAAACAATTATACGTTTTTTTTCGTTAAGAGGCATTCCCGTTCCAGTTCGATCAGCTAGAAGGTATTCGCTCTCTGTTGTTATATTATATTTTTCAATAACCTCGTTATATTCAAATTGGTAAAACCCTTTTGTTCCCTTAGGTTTAAGTTGCTCATAAATCGTTGTAATTAACTTTTGCATACCTTGTGTATCGACATTTTGGATATGCCCATAAGCGTTGTTTAATGTAGAAAGTATAAAGCTATCAATTCCTACAACATCTATATTGTTCTTAATTCCCTTTATACGAATTAATTCCTCAACCTTCTCATTAATACTTTTGGCTAACTTTTTACTAAAAGTGCAAATTAAAATTTTCTTTCCGTCTTCAGACTTGTAAACATTTTGTGATAGGTAAATTGCTCTATGTATACCCACTATTGTTTTACCTGTTCCTGGGCCGCCTTCGATGAGTGCGGGGCCATTGAAATTCTTCTTAACAATCTCTTCTTGGCTTGGGTGAAGGAATAAAGTCCATTTTTCGAACGAATCATTGTCAGTCAAAATCTGTAATTCCTCTAAGGAATCAACTAAATAAAACCTTCTCTTGCTATCTTTATGATTTATTGAATTTTGAGTATCTTGATATTTATCATCAACTAACTCATTATAAATGGTTTCATAGCTTTTAATACCAGACGCTAAATCTAGTAAAGCTTCTTGAATTTCTGAGGGAAAGATTGTAACGTAATCTAGATATTTATCCTCATTGGAAATGTTAATTAAATTCTCTGCATGAATTTCGGCAATCCCAAGTTTTATTAAATTTTTAGCCTTAATGTTATTTGCTTTTAATAAAGACTTCTCTTCAATCATTTCATATGGCTCATTTTGTTTAAGTTGATCTTCTTTATTATTCATAAGATTTTCATCATATATATATTCTGCCCCGAACTTTGTCTTATTTAAAGACTTACCCTCGCACCAATCATATGCTTGATCATGATGATCAACATATAAAATAGTGAAAATATCGCCCTGGGGTACAAATATCATTCTAATATCATCATTTACCCTTGCACTTCTAAATTTCGGATCACACTTGACTCTATCAATACTATGGACTTGTAGCGATGCGCTTTTATGATTTTCAGATAATAAATTAATTGTATTTAAGGTAAGCTTTCTTGACTGTGCATCTAGTTTGAACACACTACTTAAGTAAGACTCTGTAATTGCAATATTCTTATCCATTTAGCACCTCGGCATTTTAGATATTATTAATAATAAAATTCAATGCATCCATTATTTCAGACTTAGATGTTTTAGTTCCATAAGATATTCTCAGAACATTTCCTGTCATATTCTCAAGACCTATTGCCTTCAAGACGTGAGATGGTTGGCCTGCTGTACATGCAGAGCCAGATGAAAGGCAGTATTTATCGCTTATTTTCTTTATAAATCTTTCATTATTAAAATCTTCATTTTTAATTATTAAGCTTAATATCCCTGGGAGTTTATTGTCAGGGTCTCCCAATATTTCAATGCCTTCTATTTTTTTTAAAAGTGAATTTATCTCTCTATCAATTTCTAAATAATGCTGCTGATTTTTAGCCTTATCCCTAATAACTATCTCCGCAGCCTTACCAAAACCAACAATATTATGAACGGCTAAAGTTCCAGCCCTAAGACCATTTTCTTGTTCTCCTCCGTGAATTAGTGAGGATATTGGAGGTAAACCAAAATCATCTTCCCGAATATATGCTGCTCCTACTCCTTTAGGTCCGTTTAATTTATGTGCAGAGAAAGAAAGAAAATCTACTTTAGTCTTCTCGACATCTACATCTATCTTCGCTATAACTTGAGTTGCATCAGAATGAATGGGAACCATCTTGCTGTGAGATATTTCAGCAAGTTTTAAAATGTCATTAATGGTTCCTATTTCATTATTTCCCCATATTAATGAGACAAGAATTGTCGAATTCTTTATATTGTCCAACAAATTTTCAGGTTCAACTTGTGCATATTTGTTTACTTCTAAGAAAGTTACTTCATACCCTCTATCTACCTTTAAAATTTTATCAGTTATAGAGAAAGAAGAATCTTTATTTGAATATAATTCTCCATTTAAGAATTTGCATGTGTTTAAAGTTGCCTTATGCTCAACCATTGATGTTATAATATGATTTCCTTTTTTAGTATAAAGCTTCTGGTAGTCAGCTATACCTTTGATGATCATGTTCGTACTTTCAGTTGCGCCTGAGGTGAAAACAATGCTTTGTGGCTGCGTATTGATTAGTTTAGCCACCCAGAGTCGACTTTCTTCAACTGCTTCTTTTGCTGAAGCAGCTAGTTTATAATACTTACTTGAGGGGTTTCCATATTCTAAAGTTAGATAAGGAATCATTGCCTCATAAACTTCTTTAGCGATTGGCGTTGTAGCGCAATAATCCAAATATGTCATACGGTGTCACCAACTCCTAAGTTTTGCATTACATATCTGTCCAAAGATCCTGCATGATTATACATATCTAATAATAACTTAGAGCCTCTATCAATATGCGCCTTAACATAATGCGGAAAATAATCGTCTTCAGGCAAGTTTTTGCCTTCCACTTGTTCTATCATTACTTTAAAATAAGCATCGTAATCACCAGTTATTGTTTGCCTATTCAAGTCTAAACCCTCTGAATCAGATTTAAACTTTTCTACTGAAGTCCCTTGTCTTAAAGACCAACAGATAGCATGTTTAACCAAGGTATAAGGCCTTAAGTGCATTCGGCTCTCAAGCTCTTTAAAAATTGTTTCTGTTTCCTTTGAAGTTTTTAATCTAAAAATCATAAGTTATCACCCCTAAAAAAGTAACCTGTATTTACAATTGTCTTGCTAATTGTCTCGTCGTATTCCAACAAGTACTCTTGCCCAATAAATGGCTTTATTACTTTATAGTAAGTTTTATTTATTTCTTCATCCGTTGAAAATATGATTACTTGGTCACTTATTGATGGGAAAAACTCTCTTGAAATTTGTTCTCTATGTTCAGTATCAATTCTCGCATATGGTGTATCAATAATGAATGGTAAATCTTTCCCCGATGCTTTAATAATTGCCCAATAAAGACACAGTATGAATATTTGCTTTTCACCTTTTGAAAGTTGGTTAAGCTCAATTTTCTTAAAAATTGAAATAGAAATATCATCAAAAATCCCAACTTGATCCTGTGACTTTTTTAGAATATTTTTTAATTGGGAGAACGAATTGATATTAAAATGATTTAAGAGAATTTCTACGCCTTTTCCACCAATTCTTTTTGACAATTCATCCAATCCTATATTTTGAATTAATCTGCTCAATTCTTTGTATTGATAACTTTGGATTTTATACAAATTTATATTAAACTTGTTGTCTATTTCGACTAAGTCTATGAGATTCTCTTTTCTCATTATTTTTTTTAACATATTAAGAGATAGCTCTTCAATTTGCTTATATTTTGTATCTAGCATTTTATCAATAATTTGGCTCATTACAAAACTAGTCTTTTGAGTCAGTTCATATATGTTCTTATCTTTTGCATTAGCTTTGATTTTCTCCATAACTAGAGTTTTATTAGTATTTAATTCATCATAGCGTGATTTTATATCTTGTTCTTCGGCAACTATTAAATCAAGTTTAGCTTTTGTTTCATATTCTGATTCAGTTAATTCGGTGAACTGTTTTGAAAACGAATTAAAGTCAATCTCAGATAAAGTATCTCTGAGAATTTTATTTAATCTTGAAGTTTCTTGTGCGAGGCTAGTTTTGGCATTTATCATTAAGATCATTTTTTTAGCATCAAATTTATTAATATCTTCAAGAACCGCACTAACTTTACTATTCTGCTCTTGCGATAAATCGTGAATAAGTTCTAACTCTTCAGTGTCTTGATCGTTATCTGGTCTCCAGTCTGCTATAAGTTTTTTTGCCAAGTCTTTCGCAAAATTATCCACATCAATGGAGCTAATTTTATTAGTATTTAAAGATTCAATTACTGAATTCTTGAATTCGTCTGATTCTAATTTATTTTTTAATATATTATATTGTTGCACTTCAGTTTCTAAGGAAATTTGTTTCTTAACGTTTGAAGCAATATCCTTTGTTATTATAAAAGGCATTAAACCCTCAAGGTAGTTCTTTATATTAATGCTAATCTCATCCTTCGCGCGTTCCTTATCCTTAAGTTGGTTATTTAATTCCTCTCGCTCATTCTCACTCATTCCACCTGATTCCTTGAACCTTTTATCAAGTATCTCTTTATCTGAATATATTTCAGCTAATTTTTCATTGTAACTCGTTTCCTTTTTCTCAAGATCAGCAATTTGTTCATTAACTTGATCAATGCTAGCCTTTATAAGATCATATTCCTGAGTTAATAAAATAATCTCTTCTGAGTTTTCGCTGCTGCTAATATAGTTTTCAGTAAATTTCTTTATCAATTCAAAAGTATCTAAAGAGCATAATGTTAAAAATGCATTTTTTAGATATGAATTATAATTATTTGAAGCAAAAAATTTTGCAACTTCCTCACCATCAAAGAAAAAATAATCAAATAGATTTGGAGGTAGTTCATTGAATAAATAATTATTAAAGAAAACAATGTCATCACTATCTAACTGCTTATCTTTATAAAATATTTTAAGATTTTCTGTTATCCTTTGATTATTAAAATTCCACTCTCTTCTAACAATGTAGTTTTTTCTTTCCCTTTCATCAACAATTTCAAAATCTACCTCTATATATGCACTTACTTCTTTGTTTGAATAAGCATCATCGTTTATTAGCTCTTTTATTTTTGATAAGTAGAATGCACTATTAGTCTGATAGTTAAAGCATAGTGGTCCATAAAGTGCTAGTTTTATCGCTGTAAAAAGAGAAGTCTTGCCAGTGCCGTTTTGACCTCCGATTAACACTATTTTCTTATCCTGACCTAAGGTAAAATCAAATTCAAATTCACCCAAATATGAGCTAAAATTACATAATTTTATCTTATTGATTCTCATTTTCGATCTCCCTCATCACGTCAAAATGCAGCCATTGCTGAGTTAATGATTTTTCAAGAGCATTCCGTAAAATTTTGGGATTTGAGAAGTGTTTATTTTTTGTTGTTTCGAAAATTAACTTTTTAATCAAATCAAATGGCACATCTGTTGAAGTTGAAAGTTCTTCTAATTTAGAAATTGTTTCAGCGTCAAATAATGGCTTTTTGAGGTCATGCCATGGTAATTTCTCTCCTATTTCACTTTCATAAAGCTCAACTAATGTTCTTCTGCCTAGATCTAATTCTTCATCCCATATCTTGTCTATTGCCTTTAATTCTTCATTAGTAATAAGCTCATAATTCATTTCCTTTTGAATTTTTAATAATTCTCTTAATATCATTTGTCTAGCTTCCCAGGTAAACGGTCCATATCCCATATCTCCAGCAGCCGTGATATATATACTCCCGTCCCTTCGCTTCTTTTGTCTATTTTCAGAAATATCTCTTTCATCCATTAGCCATTTCCTAAATCTTGCCAAAGGAATTAACTCTCTATGGCCGTTGCGAATAAAGCCATTAAGCGATTTGTCTTCTTTTACAACTGTGCATATCCAACAACCGAATCTCGACTGACCGCATGTTTGTGTTTGTTCATTCTTAACTGTTATGCCCGCGAAAGGACATTCCCCACTATCTGCGTCAGTATAAAGTTCTATAATTTTTGCGTTAGTTGTTCCCCATGGAGTAGTCTTCGCTGACAAAATATCCCAAACATCTTCTGTTGTTAATTCTGATATAGGAGAATATACAAACGCTTGTTTTAGAGTATCGTGCCTATTAAGCAATTTCCCTATTATTTCTCTATCTTCAATACGTTTTTTACGGGCGATACTTTCATCCTTTCTAACGCCAAGTAAAATTACTACTTCAGTTTCCTGTGTATTAATAATTTCTTTTATGTAATTAGTACTTGGTTGAATCTTGAGACGATCTGTGCACCATCTAAACGTTCCATTTGTTCGTGGTGTTGGGAATCCTCTTCCAATAATATTGGCAAAGAATGTATTTGAGGGATCGGGAGTTACTAGTTTGGTTGATAATGGTATCCCATCCCTTTTTGCTGCGTTAGCAATAAGCTCTATCATCTCAGCAAGATAAATTTTAATATGAGGATTTTCAACCATTGTATCGGATGATACAACGTGAACTGGTTTGTGGTGTTTGCTAGGATCGAGTCTTTTCAACATGCTATAAACAAGTTGCACTACAACTGTAGAATCTTTACCTCCACTATAACCAATTATCCATGGCCTTTTATCAGCTAGATACACAAATTCTATTTCGTTAACAAGATCTTCCAATTTATTTTCGTTAAAAAAGCTATTTCCCATCAGTTACCTCAAATCATTTAATATCTAAAAAACCACCCTGTCAAATAACAAATTCTGGTTGGTTTTCTGTTTTCTTTTTTATATTTTTCTTAAAATTAATATACTTACATTCTAATTTGTTTTAGTCGAAACCGCAACAAACTTTATGCCTAATATGCCTATTCTCGTCAATTATTTGTTCTTTATTTATGCTTTTTCCGCTGTGGTAACTTCTAATTGAATTCCATTTAAATTTGCATATTCACTTGCATATGAATTCTCTGTAGCAACAATAATTACCTGGCTTTTTATACCCTCAAATGCTGTTTTGTGAATTTCTATTGTTGTGGTTGGTATTTGAATTCTCAATAACATTTTGCAATTAGAAAATGCGTTTGCTCCAATACTTATTAAATGCATAGGTAATTCAATCTCGGAAGCAGAACAATTAAATGCATTCTCCCCAATTGATTCAATGGTATCAGGCAATACGTAATCTTCTCCAATACTATAGCCACTATCTTTATCTTCAGGACACGGATCCAAGAAAAAATTTAGCACACCATTTTTCATTTCAAATATGCATTCTTCATTATAGTTGTAAATGCTATCTTCTATAATTTTGTCGCCAAAGCCATATTTTGATATTGATCCTCCAGAAATTTCGCCGATAGAAACATTAAAAATCTCAAAACTTGCATAGCATTTTTTAATAAAACTGAAATTAGTAAAGGCGTCTCTCACTTTTTTTTGAAGCAATAACTCATAGAGTCTCTCCCTAATTCGACTTATGTCTGACGCTCCAATTGATGCATCTCCAAGTAAACAATATACCATAGTCTCTTCTATCGAGTAGCTTCCAAATAAAAGATTATTCCGGTACCAGTAGGGTGCCCTTATTTCCACATGGCTGTCCTCAATCTTAATAATCATTTCGTCATCTTCCCTATTTTCATTTTCAATTTCATCTATAGTAAAATATTCTATGTTTTCATTTAAAAATTCTGCTATATATTTATTATAAAAGTTGATATAAATAGTAACTTCAAAATCTAATGGAAAAAGCATATTAACCCTCATAGGTCGTTATAAAAGTTGTTTTTACATAACCAGATAATCATAAATGTCTTCCCTAACTGCCACCTTTAATTGATATTGTATATTTACTATAGGCAAAGGTGATTTCTTTATACCATCTTTGTTTTTTTTATCTTCAATTGTTGTTTCTATCATTTCCTTTTGTTTTAATTCTCCCAAATAATAATGATCGCTGTTCTCTCCATCTTTTTTCTTAACAAACAGATGAATTCTTAAGCCGTTATTGCTTTGATTTCTAAGTTTAATTGCTTCTATTGAATCCAATCTTACTCTGCTTCTAGTCATCCAGCTAAATTGTCCTCGGTTTAAGAATTTATCTTCATATTGGATAGAGTAAGATATTGATTCCTGCTTTTCATATGTTACGAATATTGGGCATGTATTATGTTTTATCTTATATCCATATATTGTTGAGCTTTCATCGCTATCCCAGTTTAATAGTCTACAAGCTTCTTTTCTTGAGTACTTTTGATATAAGGTAAGATTGTTATTTTCATGTCTTTCAGCGTAGTTATTTTCATATCTTCTCATAGAATATTCCATAAGGTCCTTTAAGTGATTTATAAACTCATTGTCACTTAATGCATCTTTAAAATAATCAGATATTAAGTATTCATTGTTATGTGATTTTAAGAATGAGCATCCTCTATATCGTTCTCTCTGCAATGTCTGAACAAAACCATCTTCAAGCAGTGACACTGCGGAAAGAATTGAGGCATCGTCATTTTCAATAAAAAAATCGTTCTTAAGTATTCTCGAAATATCTTTCAGAGTGATCTTCATACTTTTGATAAGTTCATTAACAATTATTATCTCATGTGGTCTTTCTCCAGCAGCAAATTCCTGCGTTGCAAATTTGAGTATCATCTTTTGCTCTTCAGAGAATTTAACATCAAATTCTTGATCATATGAGGCTTTGAAAGCATAGTATGAATCTGTTTTGTCATGTATAAGCTCCGGATCAATAGATCCATGATCGTAAAAGTCATTTAAGGTTGGTATATGATTTAGCGTGGTTTTAAGATTTTGATATTCTGACTTTAACAAAAGGAGCTGCGAAAACCTTGCCTTATCAATCGATTCAAATATTTTATTCCTTGTAATTTTATCTAAATTTACCGTTGAGCAGCCAGGAATTATGCTGCTTCCTTCTGTGACAAATTTTCTTAGATTGTCTTTGTTGTAAGTTCTGTCTCCTGATAGAGCAATGCTGATCATGTAGTTGTTTTCATAGTTGCCAATAAAGTCTAGTACTATTACGTATTCTTTATCTGGCGCTTTTCTAAGTCCACGTCCAAGTTGTTGGATAAAAATAATTGCTGACTGCGTTGGGCGCAGCATTACTATTTGGTTTACTTTTGGTATATCGACACCCTCGTTAAATATATCCACGGTAAAAATGTAATCTAACCCATTTTCATAATCGTCTTGTTCGAGCCTATCTATGGCGCTTTGTCTATCCTCTTCAGAACTGTCTCCAGTTAATGCTACTGTTCTGTAGGTATTTCCCTTATGCATAATTTCGTTGAATTGCTTTGATAAAAACTTAGCTTCCTCCTTTTGGCTGCAAAATATCAAACCTCTTACTCTATCTCCAGAATAACCATAGAATTCAATATTCTTCGCAATATGCTTGATCCTTTCTTTACTAGTCAGCTTTGCGAAATCTGCTTTATCATCCAGAATCTCGCCCCCGACCATTATTTCACTTATGCCAAAATAATGGAACGGACATAGCATGTCTTCCTCCATTGCTTGTTTAAGCCTTATCTCATATGCAATATTATAGTCAAATAACTTAAATATATTGAATGAATCATTCCTTTCAGGTGTTGCAGACATTCCAAGTAAGAACTTTGGTTTGAAATAATTTAATACTTTCGTATAGCTATCTGCCCCAGCTCTATGAACTTCATCAACTACGATGTAATCAAAGTATGAAGGCTCGAACTTAAGTAAATGTTGATCTTTTGAGAATGTTTGAATAGTTGCGAAGATGTAATCACTTTCCAGCTCCCTTTTATGCCCTGTATAGAGGCCCATCGTAATACCTTCGCCAAAAACTTTTCTAAAGCTTATCATCGCTCTCTTTGCAACGTTTTCGCGGTGTATTAAAAAAAGAAATTTCTTTGGTTTAAATTCAAATGCATCAAAAGCCGAAAGATAAGTTTTTCCAGTTCCGGTGGCTGAAATGAGTATGGCTTTATCTTTTCCGCTTTCCCTTAACTTCGATAGAGCTTCCAAAGCCTGCCGTTGCATCTTATTTAATTGAATACCAGTTTGCTTTTTAGCTTGTATTGTCTTCCCTATTTCAATTATATTTTTCTCGTTGAATGTTACTTCATATTCATCGATCCACTCTTTTGTTAATATCTTGGAATTATTCCACGAAGTATTGAACTCCTCTTCAATTTCTTTCACTAAAGATCCATTCATTGAAGAATTTATTTTCAAATTCCATTCATTATTTTTTGTAAGTGCTTCTTGTGTAAGATTTGAGCTCCCAATAATAATTGTGCTCTCGTCACCTTTTTTGAATATGTATCCCTTTGTATGAAAGTTACCATGATCATATACTTTAACATCAACCATGCTTCCAAGCGTCAATAGCTTTCTGAATAATTTAGGATTGTTGAAATTTTGATAATTTGTCGTTAGTATTTTGCCTTTTATACCTCTTTTTTCAAGATCTTTTAATGAGTTGAGTAATGTTGTTAGCCCTCCATTAGTTATGAAGGCTATTGAAAACATAAATTCTGTGCAGTTTTCAAGCTCTTTTATTATATGACTCAAGACCTTGCTACCTTTTGAATAGTCATTAGTAAGAAGCTTTGGTCTAATCTCTTCAGCAGAAGATGCACTCGAATC
This sequence comes from Bacteroidota bacterium, assembly GCA_037134755.1. Lineage (GTDB taxonomy): Bacteria > Bacteroidota > Bacteroidia > Bacteroidales > JACABE01 > JBAXLO01. Next base: position 42,479 of record JBAXLO010000008.1, read on the forward strand.
AATAAATCCAGTGTTAATTGCCAAAGAAAGTTCACTTATAAAATTGTCTCTGTATTCGCTCATTTTTCACCTGCATATTATAATAAATCTTATGCTATAATCAAAACATTAATAATATCTATTGGAGGCTCTATGAAAACAGTCACTGCAGCGATAATAATTGACGACGATAAAATCTTAATAGCTCAAAGATCCTCTGACGCCACTCTTCCTCTTAAGTGGGAATTCCCCGGTGGTAAAGTGGAAGATCGCGAAACTCCTGAGGAATGTCTTTCTAGAGAAATCATGGAAGAATTGGATTTAGTTGTTTCCATCGGTGATTTCTTCGTTAGCAGTATATATAAATATGAGTTTGGCGAAATCGAGTTGTTAGCTTATTTTGCTAAAATACTAAGTGGCAATTTATGCCTTAATGTTCATGTTGATCACAAGTGGGTATTGCCAAAAGATTTATCATTATTTGATTTCGCTCCAGCTGACATTGAAATCGTACAAAAATTACAGCTACTTTTTATGTAACTGCAATATTAATTATGTTTTTCTCTTGGGCTTTGTATTTGAGACACATGTTTCTTATTACATCAAGGGTTTCCTGCATGAAAGCTTCACCTCTATAACATGATTTCGATCGTTCTCATTTATTTGATTTTGATTGGACATTGATAGGATTATTTGGAATTGGCATCAGATTCGACATTTATGCATAAATTATATCAAAATGCATATAGTTTTACAACGTTACCAACCCCAAATTATCAACATTTTGTCACTTTTTTTATTTAATTTTGTCTTTTCTATAAATTTGTTACTCTTTAGCTCATCTTCTTCTTTTTCGCATCGGTCTTTTCCTTTATTTCTTTGTCCCAGTCTTCCTGTATCATTCCGGTTTTTCTAAAGCCTGCTACGTTCTTGGACATTTCGCTGTATACATGAGAAGTGCTGTCCCCATCCGAATAGTAGTTGGCGGTTCGCTCTTTTCTGA
>JBAXLO010000009.1:0-43314 GCA_037134755.1 Bacteroidota bacterium
CAGCTTCGTGATACCTTATTACCAAAGCTAATGAGTGGGGAGGTGAGGGTGGGAATTTAAAAACAAATTTAAATCATGTTCGACAAATTAAATAAATACAAAAATAATGATATTACCCTACGTTGTATGTACACGACATGTCGTGTACATACAATTGTAATATACACAAAAAAATAAATAAAACACAATGAAATACAATCCAAATATACATCACCGTCGTTCCGTACGATTAAAAGGATACGATTATTCGCAGGCAGGTGCGTATTTCATTACAATATGCACAAAAGACAAGGAATGTTTTTTTGGTGATATAATTAATGGCGAAATGGTGTTTAATGATATTGGATTAATTGGCGTAGAATACATGAATGAATTGCAAAATCATTTTTCGAATGTCGAAATAGTTGAATATGTTGTTATGCCAAATCATGTGCATTGTATTTTGGTATTGTCAGATACACCCGTTAGGACAACAACCGTTGAAATGCCACCCGACGGGACATCACATGTAGGGACATCACATGTGATGTCCCTACCGGAAAACATTGATAATCCTGTAGGGACACGACATGTCGTGTCCCTACCAAATGTCGTTTTCACACCATACAATGAAAACCAATTTTCAAAACCAATTCAGGGTTCTGTTTCTGTAATTATTCAGCAATATAAAGCTTCTGTAAAAAGATGGTGTAATAAAAATGAACATGATTATTTTGTTTGGCAAACACGATTTCATGACCATATTATACGAAATGATGATTCTTATCAAAAAATTTCAAACTATATTTTTAATAATCCTTCAAATTGGAATGAAGATAAACTTTATAAATCATGAAACCAATTACCGAAAATATAATAGAATTATCAGCAATTGAATTGTTGCAAGCTAACGGTTGGGAATATAAATTTGGTAAAGATATTTCGCCCGAAGGATTGTTTTGCGAAAGAGATAATTTTAGCCAGATAATCTTAATTAATAGTTTGCGTGAATCAATAACTAAAATTAATCCTCATATTCCGTCAGCTGCTCAGGAATCAGCTATACAGAAAGTATTGCGTATTTCTTCACCCGAATTACTGCATAACAACGAGGATTTTCACCGTATGTTAATTGAGAAAGTTAAAATACCTTATCAACAAAATGGATACGAAAGAAGTCATGAGGTTGCATTGGTGGATTTTGAGAATGTTGAAAACAATCAATTTTTAGTTGTCAATCAGTTTACTATTATTGAAAACAATCAGAATAAGCGTCCTGATGTATTGCTTTTTGTAAATGGTATTCCTTTAGTAGTTTTTGAACTAAAAAATGCTACAGATGAAAAAGCAGATATCAAGAGTGCATTTAGACAAATACAAACTTATAAAGCAATAATACCAAGTTTATTTACCTACAATGCTATTTGTATTCTTTCGGATGGGCTTGAATGTAAAGCAGGAAGTGTATCGGCAGATTTTAACCGATACATGACTTGGAAAACATCGGATGGTGTAAAAGAAGCTTCCAGGTTTAAACCTCAGTTAGAAACATTATTGAAAGGGATGATGCAACCTGCTATCCTTTTAGATTTGATTCGTAATTTTATTGTTTTTGAAAAGAGTAAAAAAGAAGATACTAAAACAGGATTGATTCAGATAACTACCGAAAAAAAGCTTGCTGCATATCATCAATATTATGCAGTTAATAAGGCTGTAAAATCTTCAATAATAGCATCGGGGATAAATGGAGATAAACGCGGTGGTGTTATATGGCATACCCAAGGCAGTGGCAAGAGTTTGAGTATGGTTTTTTATTCGGGCAAACTTATTACTTCGCCTGAAATGCAAAATCCTACTATTGTAGTTATAACAGACAGGAATGATTTAGACGATCAATTGTTTGACACCTTTGCTGCTTCAGTACAATTGCTTCGTCAGGAACCTGTACAGGCTGATAACAGAGAGCATTTAAAAGAATTATTAAAAGTGGCGAGTGGTGGTATTGTATTTACAACCATTCAGAAATTTATGCCCGAAGATAATAAATCTGTTTACGACCAGCTTTCTGATAGAAAAAATGTAGTAGTGATAGCTGATGAAGCTCACAGAACACAATATGGATTTGAAGCAAAATTAGTAGATGAAATAGATAAAGAAACCAAAGTAGTAATTGGCAAACGTATAGCTTATGGTTTTGCCAAATATATGAGAGATGCTTTACCTAATGCTACTTACATTGGTTTTACAGGCACTCCGATTGAGGGGACAGATATAAATACTCCACAGGTTTTTGGTAATTATATAGACCGTTACGACATAAAAGATGCTGTAACTGATGGTGCAACTGTAAGAATATTTTACGAAAGTCGTTTGGCAAAAGTTAATCTTGATGAGGAGGGCAAACGATTAATTGAAGAATTTGATGAAGAGCTGGAACAAAATAATGAGGTAAGCGAAACCCAGAAAGCTAAAGCAAAATGGGCTAAATTGGAAGCCATTGTAGGCAATAAAAAAAGAATAAAGAATCTGGCAAATGATATAGTCACACATTTTGAAAAACGTCAGACCGTTTTTGAAGGCAAAGCAATGATTGTTGCTATGAGCCGAAGAATAGCAGCTGATATTTATAAAGAAATTATTGAACTTCGCCCAGAATGGCATAATGATGATTTAAAGAAAGGTGTAATTAAAGTAGTAATGACAAGCATTAGTTCGGATGGGCCTGAAATAGCAAGGCATTATACTACCAAACAACAAAGAAGAGATTTGTCGGAACGAATGAAAGATCCGGCTGATGAATTGAAAATAGTAATTGTACGTGATATGTGGCTTACAGGTTTTGATGCTCCTTGTCTAAACACAATGTATATCGACAAGCCAATGAAAGGACATACGCTCATGCAGGCAATAGCAAGAGTAAATCGTGTTTTCAAAGATAAATCTGGCGGTTTGGTTGTAGATTATCTTGGTATTGCAACAGATTTAAAGAAAGCACTTTCATTTTATAGTAATGCAGGTGGTAAAGGTGATCCTGCCGAAAATATTACAAAAGCACTGCAAGTGTTTATGGAGAAGCTGGAAGTTGTACATCAAATGTTCAATGAAGATAGTAATACTAGAAATGATATTTTAGTAGAAGAACCTGAAGCATACTACGAGAACTCTTATAAATTTAATTTTAGAAGATTCTTTTCTGTTGATTCTAAAGAAAAACTATCAATCATTCTTCAAGCTGAAGAACATATTTTTGGATTGCAGGACGGCAAAGAAAGATTTATTCGTGAAGTAAGTTTATTAAGTCAGGCACTTTCACTTTGTATAACAAGTGATGATGTGCAGCAGTATTTGCAGGAAGTCGCATTTTTTCAAGCTGTGAAAGCAAGACTCGTTAAATTTACTACAGGTACAAGTGGACCTGACCCAACAGGTAATACAGATATAGATGTTGAAACAGCAATAAAGCAGATTGTTGACGAAGCATTGAGTTCAGATAAAGTCATAGATATTTTTGAAGCAGCCGGGATGGATAAACCTGACATTTCAATACTTTCTGATGAATTTTTATTGGAAGTAAAAGGGATGAAACATAAGAATGTTGCTTTAGAATTATTGAAAAAGATATTGAATGATGAAATAAAAACAAGAGCTATAACCAATCTGGTAAAAAGCCAGAAGTTATTGAAGATGTTAGAGGATTCAATAAAACGCTATCAGAATAATTTAATAACTACTTCTGAAATAATTCAGGAACTAATTAATATAGCCAAAGAAATAAAAGAAGCCGATTTAGAGGGAGAAAGGCTAGGCTTAACAAAAGATGAAGTTGCTTTTTATAATGCTTTAGAAGTAAACGATAGTGCAGTTCAGGTTTTAGGAGATGAACAGTTGAAAGATATTGCCAGAGAAATTACTGATAAAGTTAAAGCCAACGCAACTATCGACTGGACTATTAGAGAAAGTGCCAGAGCTAAACTAATGGTAATAGTTAAACGCACTTTAACGAAATGGGGTTATCCACCGGACAAACAACAAAAAGCGATTGATACAGTATTGAAACAAGCTGAACTCATGGCAGACTTCTTTACAAAGGAATAAAAAAATAAATACGACACACTGGGGTCAAACCTTTTCATAGTGGTAATCATTTTCAATAAACATATCATCACTCTGTGGTGGATGAGAAAATAATTGTCACAATTGTCCCCATTGTCCATCGTTTTTGTTCCCTTAATTATAAATAATAAGGTTTTTGTTTTGTTCGGTATTCATCGCTACTAAGGTTAATGAACATAAATAAGGTTTTTTTAATCACCAAATCATCAAATCATCAAATCACCTGTTGTCTTTCTCCCATATCTTTTTCGGTCCTTGAGCGAAGTCGAAAGGTGAGAGGGGCTGGGGGTGAGGTTAATTCCTTTTGCGAAAATCTTTGCGTTCTTAGCGTGAAATTTTCCACCGTTAAAAAAAGAAAACAACCGATAAAATAATCTGCGATAATCTACGTTAGAAAATCCGCGTTATCAGCGTTCTATTCATCATATTCGTCTATTTTTTTTCTTAGGTCACAGCTACGCAGCTCTTAAAAACACAACAATAATCGTTTTCTACAAAAAGAACGCAGCTATGTTGGTTGTCTCATCCTAAAAAGCTACACTCTTGTATAAACATATGTTTTGTAAGTATTTGAGCGGTCTAAGTTGGAAGTCGTAAAGCTACAATTACAATCTTACTTGCACAAACGGCTTCCTCGGTCGCATAAATACAATCTTACTTGCACAAGTCCATTCCGCAGTCACATAAATGCAGAGTTCGCTTGCACAAGTCCCTTCCGCGGTCACATAAATGCAGAGTTCGCTCGCACAAATGGGCTTTTCCATTCTACAAATACAATCTTACTTGCACAAGTCCCTTCCGCGGTCACACAAATACAATTCTCCAACACATAATTACATTTCACTAAAACACAAACACCATCTTCTGTCTTACAAATTTAATCCTCAATGCTATAAATACAAATATCGTTCTAATAATTACTACGTTTATTCAGATAACTACTAATCTATCACCATATATCACCATTCTCCTACAAATGTATGTAATCCTTACTAACACTTTTAGCAAACTATTCTAATAAACAACCTTATTGAATGTAGCATACTTTAATTCTTTTAAAATAATCAATTTATATTTCAGCCTAAAAGTCTACAACCTAAAAGCCTTTTAACGAAAAAGTCAAAAAATAATATTCAAAATCAATTGTATATTCAGAAAATTATTTATACTTTTGCACTCCCATTTCTGAAAAGGAATATTTATAGTAAATGTTTTAGATTTCAGGAATTAGGGTAGTTATCAATATTTATTAACCAGGTCGGCGAAAGCCACCATAACAAAAACGTTAAATGACAGACGAATTAAATGTCAATGCTGAAGCAGAAAATGCTGAGGAAATTACAAATCATGTAGAAGAAGTTCAGGTAACTGAAGAACCAACAGCTGAAGTTGAACCAACTCAAGAAACAATCGAACCAGTAGTAGAAGTAGTAGCTGAAGTTGCTGAGCCTATCGTGGAACCGGTTGCAGAGGTAGTTGCACCACAGCTTGTTGAAACTCCAAAAAGAGAAGTAAAAGTTGAGGAAGAAGAAGTAGATGAACCTATCATCGAAAAAACTTACTACAAACACCCGGTTGTAAGTCTTGAAGATTTCGATTGGAATGCTATCAACAAAAAGGTTGTAAATTATTCTGAAGACGAAAGAATTAGATTAGAAGGAATTTATGACAAAACATTCAACCAAATAGTTGAACAGGAAGTTGTAGATGGTATTATCGTAGCAAAAAATGCTAGAGAAGTTGTTATCAACATCGGATTTAAATCTGATGGAGTTATTCCTGTAAATGAAATTAGATATAATCCAGATCTTAAGATTGGTGATACTATCGAAGTTTATGTAGAAAGCCAGGAAGATGCAAGTGGTCAATTAATACTATCACACAAAAAAGCTAGAATACTTAAATCATGGGATAGAGTTAACAAAGTATTCGAAACTCAAGAAATTATTACAGGTTACGTTAAATGTAGAACTAAAGGTGGTTTAATTGTTGATGTATTCGGAATTGAAGCATTCTTACCAGGTTCACAGATTGATGTTAAACCTATCAGAGATTATGATATTTTTGTTGATAAGACAATGGAATTTAAAGTTGTTAAGATCAATCATGAATATAAGAATGTTGTTGTATCACACAAAGCGTTAATCGAAGACGAAATTGAACAACAAAAAGTTGAGATCATGTCTAAATTAGAAAAAGGACAAGTATTAGAAGGAACTGTTAAAAACATTACTTCTTATGGCGTGTTCATTGATTTAGGTGGTGTTGACGGTTTAATCCATATTACAGATCTTTCATGGGGACGTATAAATCATCCTGAAGAAGTTGTTACATTAGATTCAAAAATCAATGTAGTAATTCTTGATTTTGATGAAAGCAAAAAACGTATTGCTTTAGGATTAAAACAACTTACTCCTCATCCATGGGATGCTCTTAGTACTGATATTAAAATTGGTGACAAGGTTAAAGGAAAAGTTGTTGTTATTGCAGACTATGGTGCATTTGTTGAAGTTGTTCCAGGTGTTGAAGGTTTAATTCATGTATCAGAAATGTCATGGTCACAACATTTAAGAACTGCTCAAGATTTCTTAAAAATAGGTGATGAAGTTGATGCTGTTATCTTAACTTTAGATCGCGAAGAACGCAAAATGTCTCTAGGTATTAAACAATTGATCCCGGATCCATGGATTAACATTAAAGATAAATATCCTTTGAAATCTCAACATAAATCAACAGTTCGTAACTTTACAAACTTTGGTATCTTTGTTGAATTAGAAGAAGGTGTTGATGGTTTAATCCATATCTCAGATCTTTCATGGTCGAAGAAAATAAAACATCCAGCTGAATTTACAAGAATAGGTGAAAACCTAGACGTTGTTGTTCTTGAAGTTGATGTTGAAAACAGAAGACTAAGTTTAGGACATAAACAATTGGAAGAAAATCCATGGGAAATCTTTGAAACAGTATTCACACAGGATTCTATTCATAAAGGAACTATTATCAGTATGAATGATAAGGGAGCAATGGTTGCTTTACCATACGGTATCGAAGCTTTTGCACCATCTCGTCAACTGTTCAAGGAAGACGGAAGTCATGCTAAGGTTGATGAAGCTTTAGATTTCAAAGTACTTGAATTCTCAAAGGATAACAAGAAAATCGTTGTTTCACATACTAAAATCCAACAGGATCTTAACTATGCAGGAGAAAGACAGAAAAATGATTTCGAACTTAAGAAAAAAGATCGTGATCAGAATAAATCTGGAAGAAACTCAAACGATAATCTAGAGAAAGCTACTTTTGGTGATATTGATGCATTATCAAACTTAAAAACTGAAATGCAAAATATTGAGAAAGAAAAGCTAGAAGCTATGGCTAAAAGAACTAGAACGAAGGAAGCTCCAATAGAGACTCCTGAACCACAGGAACAGCCTGAACAAACTGAACAACCAACTCAGCAAGAAGAAACGAAAGAAGAAACTGCTGAATAATCATAAAGAAAATCCCGGGTTTATCCCGGGATTTTTTATTTAAAGTAATCTATAATTAATGAGTCCATTTACGGTAACAATCCTTGGGAGTGGTTCTGCAACTCCAACCTTTGATCGTAATCCTAGTTCACAAGTAGTTTTTATGAAAGATAAGACTTTCCTTGTAGATTGTGGTGAAGGCACCCAGATGCAATTAGGGAAGTACTCTATTCGTCACAAAAGGATTGATAATATCTTTATTAGTCACCTTCATGGCGATCATTATCTTGGTTTGATAGGGCTTTTGTTTACTAATCATCTTTTCGGGAGGTTAAAAGAGCTACATATATATGCTCCTGAAATGTTAAAGGACATTATGGACTTGCAATTAAAAGCATCCAAGTCAGTATTGAACTACCCTATTGTTTTCCATCCTCTAAAACCAGATGTAATAGATGTAATATATGATATTCATAATTGTGAGATTAGTTCGTTTCCATTAAAACATAGTGTTGATACCTGGGGATTCTTGTTTAAAGAGAAATCTACAGGTAGAAAGATATCAAAAGATTTTCTAATGAATGAAAATCCTACGATCCCTGCTATTAAGAATATAAAACTAGGTGAAGATTATGTGGCTGATAATGGTGTTATCTTTAAAAATGAAGATATAACTACACCTTCTGATACTCCAAGAAGCTTTGCTTATTGTTCGGATACTCTTTACGATGAAGACATCATAAAATATATAGAGAACGTTGACTTATTATATCACGAAGCAACTTTTACAGATGAATATGCAACAATAGCAAGAGATAAAATGCATTCTACATCAATTGAGGCAGCCACTATTGCTTTAAAAGCTAAAGTAAAACAATTATTAATAGGGCATTTTTCGGCTCGTTATGATGATGATGTACAATTATTATCTGAAGCTAGAAGTGTTTTTCCTGACACTATTGCAGCTGATGACGGTAAAGTGGTATATGTTTAATTAATATCGTTGAATTCCTCTTCTAATAGATTCTTAAGCTGGGCCGGTTGAATATCATTTGTTAACTGACCCATTTTACAATAAGAAATCTTCCCTGTTTGTTCTGATACAACTATAGTAATAGCATCCGATTGTTCAGTAATACCAATAGCCGACCGATGTCGTAGCCCAAGATCATTAGAGATATTCCTATTGCCTGATACAGGTAAAATACATTTAGCAGCTCTAATCTTATTATCAATAATAATCATAGCTCCATCATGAAGGGGATTGTTTTTATAAAAGACAGTCTCAATTAAGGGTGTCGAAATAGAGGCATCAAGCATTATACCTGTGTTAACAAATGTTTGTAATTCATTTTTACGGGCAATTACTATTAGTGCTCCTGTTTTATTATTACTCATCCGCTGACAGGCTTGCAGGATAGGATCAATACTTAAGATGTTTTCATTAAGAAGATTTATCTTCCAGAACATAAATCGTCTAGGTTTCTTACGAATAAAACCCGGTGTGCCTAGTAGCAACAGAAACCTTCTAATCTCAGGCTGAAATACTACTATCAAAGCTATAACACCTACACTTATAAACTGCCCTAGTATTTCGGAGAGCAAAGTCATTTCTAAAGCTCTAACCAACTTCCATATTAAATAGATGGCTAGTATCCCAACAAAGATATTGATAGCTGCGGTGCCTCTTATAAGTTTATATAGTTCGTAAAACAGGTAGGCTACCAATAATATATCTACTAAATCAAGTAAAGATAATTTGGGCAAACCTGTTATTAATAATAAAGACATTTGTTAAGGTATTAGTGTGCTAATAACAATCTAACCACAATGGAAATACTTATCTACAAGCTTAAGTATTCTTGTTTTGTCGCTTCTTATTTCTTCACGTAAGTGACCATCTTTATAGTCTTTTAATTTCTTTATTGTTCCATCAATCATTGCCTTGCTGAACACTCCATACTTTTCGTATATAGCACGTTGTTGTTCTAATCTATCGGCACTTTCCACGCATGAAGCAGGAAGATGATCCAGATTACCTGCTATGTCTTTATGCTCATCGTTGAAGATGTTTACATCTACGTAAGTATCTTTAGCAAACTGTAATGCATTCTCCATTTCGAAACCATGACGGGCAGCAACAGTTAAACCTGCAAGCAATAAGTAGATATCAGCCGAACCATCAGGACATCTAAACTCTACAGTTTGTTTGTGAGAAAAGTCAATAGCTTTATCTTCTTCAAGTGGATTAGCATGTTTGGCAAGATTAATCTTCTTAGTCCAACCTAGAGGAACTCTTACAAGAACAGAACGGTTGCGATCACCCCAACAGATATTTGTAGGTGCTTCCTGATGTGGTACCAAACGGAAATAAGAAGCAGGATTAGTATTGCCAAAAGCAGTAAGAGATGGCGCCAACGTTAAGTAACCTGCTATTGCTTTTTTAGCTATCTCGGTAAGTTTGCCATCAGCAATCATCATGTTTTTACCATCTTTCATCAGTCGGGTGTGGATATGCATACCGCTACCGGCTTTGCCCACAGTTATCTTAGGAGCAAATGTAATATTAACACCATACTTATAAGCTAAAGTACGTAATATCCATTTTGCAATCAGTAGCTGGTCGGCGGCTTCCTCTAATGGCACAGGGCTGAACTCTATCTCATTCTGCTCATACATCAAACCATCGGCTGTAAAGTTTCCCACTTCGGAGTGACCATACTTAATAACTCCTCCGGTTGTTGCTATTGCAAGCATCGACTCGGTGCGAAGTTGTTCGAATTTAGAGAACGGACTTGATTCATGATAACCTTTTTGATCATCAGCCAGGAATAAATCTTCTTTGGTACTAATAACATAGTATTCGAGTTCGCCCATCACCTCAAAGTTCAAACCTGTCTTTTCTTTCAACTCATTATGTGCCTTACACATTATATATTCAGGAGAACTCTCTAATGGATTCCCATCTTTATCATAATAAGAACAAAGAATATCTAGGGTAGGGATTTCAGTAAAAGGATTTACAAATGCTGTACGATAGCGTGGTACAACATAAAGATCGCTTGAAGCTGCATCCAGATGTTTAAATAAGCTGGAGCCATCCACACGCTCGCCACAACTAAGTATGGCATCCAGATGCTCGAGGTTAGTGATCACAAAATTCAGACTTTTTAGTCTGCCATCACCACCAACGTAGCGTAGGTTAAGCATTTCGATACCGTTATTCTCAATATAATTGATAAGATCAGCTTTTGTAAACTCCTTCGAAGGCTTCTGCAAGTACTGAACCAGTGGGTTCGGGTTTAATTTAATGTTATTATTCATAGCGCTTTAAGTTATATACATTCGTGTTGTTTTGGGGTGTCAAAGCTATGAATTTTTTTAATACCTACAACACATTCATTCATATTTATTATATGCTTGTTGTTAATGCACCGACTTTGCATCTTTAATAAGAGAATAAAATGATATATTTAAAACTTCTTTAAATATAATGCTATACTAATGATCAATGTACTACACTAAACTTAAGGGTTTGGAAACTGTCATCACCTGTTGCTTTAAGCAAATAAATACCTCGTATAAATTCGGAGGTATCTAAAGTTAAATGATGTTCTCCTGAGTGTTGATAAGCATTTACTAGTTCTTTAATCTTCCTTCCGGTAATATCATACACATCTAAACTAAATTCTTGAGTCTTCTTTAAATAATAAGAAATAGTTATAGATAAGCTTGCAGGACTTGGATATACAATAATATCACCACCTGTAAACACTCCTGTACCTGTATTGTAATGAACGAATACTTTTAGTATTGAAGTGTTGCTATTTCCACAAGTATTATGACCTTTAACTTTGATAAAGCCCGATTGTGCATTATTGGAGTAGTTTACAGTGATACTGTTGGTAGTACTCGCACCAATTGCTCCTGAAGGCAGCTCCCATATATACGAATCTGCACCAGCTATTACAGGCACTGTATAAGTAACATTCTGTTGACCTTGACTAACATTTATATTTCCTGTTATGGTACCAGATGGACCTGGGATAGTTGGATGCACAGTTACAACAGTTGTATATATAGGACTGATATGAGTACCTTCAACAATAAAACAAGTATAGTTTCCCGACATTGCAGGACTTGCATTAGGAATAATAGGGTTTTGTAGATAGGATGTCCAACCATTGGGGCCTGTCCAACTATAATTTGCACCAATAACATTCTCAGCAAATAACTTTAAAGTATCTCCCACACATAATGGACTATTACTATAAGCTGGTTCTTGAAATACATTACAATCTGTTGTGCCTGCTCCGGGCTGACCGGCATTTGTTTGAGTGAAAACAAAATTACATGGTGTATTTTCATAGTTTGTAATTAATAACATGTAATATTGTCCAGTAACAGCACCATAAATATGACAATTTTCGAATCCATAAGAGCTACTACTGCAATCAACAATATTACCGGAAGGATAAAAATTAGGAATAGAACATGCCCCAATATTATCCGGACAAGTGCCAGCAGCACAAATATTACCGTTACAGTTGCCAGTTAATAATGAATATGCACATGCAAAATAAGGCAAAGTAAAAGGTCCCCAACAAATAAAATCAATATCATTAAATGGAGATGTTGAAATATGTATTACAAAGTCCCCCGGATTAGCTACCTTCATATAATAATATGATGGATTTGGTGCCCAATCCAAACATCCAAAGTTTGGATATGCCGGCATTGGATCAGGGTCAGGAATATCGGTTGTAGCAGGATAAACATTAGTTGAACCTATGCAAAAAGGCTTTGCTGTACTACAATCAGTGCCTTGCCCAGATAATCTAATAAAGATAAAAAATGTAAATAAGAAGATAATTGTCTTTTTCATGATAAAGAGTTTTTAATGTTTCATACAGAATAATAAAAAACTACTTTGGTAAGACAAATTTATTTAACTTAAAGTTGCCTGAAGAAAAAATATAATTGGGAATAAGTTATTGCTTTTTTGTAAAATGACATCATTTCTTACGATAGCTTTTTGCACAAATTCTATCTTATTTCTTATGAATAGCAAGGCATTCGCTATAAATGGGTTTGTGCAACACATACGTGTGTTCGTGTCATTAACACGTGTGTTCGTATCACACACACACGTGTTCGTGACACACGCCCGTGTGTTCGTATCACGCACCCGTGTGTTCGTATCACACACACGCGTGTTCGTGTCATCCACACACGTGTTCGTATCACGCACACACGTGTTCGTGTCACACACAGACGTGTTCGTGTCACACACAGACGTGTTCGTATCACACACAGACGTGTTCGTGCCATGCACAGACGTGTTCGTATCACGCACCCACGTGTTCGTGACAAACATCCGTTTTTTAAGCTTGTAACTCCATTTTATCATTAATATTAACAACTTATACAATAATAAAACAAAAGACCTTCACCAACTAAATGATGAAGGTCTTTTTTTTATATCCATCCTGACAGGTTTTCTTATCCTGTCAGGTTTAAATCTAATAGGCTATTATACCTGTCAGGACGGAAATCTTACAGGACGGAAAAACCTGTCAGGAAAGATATCATAAGCTTTCTTTACTTTTTCTTTAGATAAGAGAAAGGATTAATGATATTAGCTCCAAGATTTGCATTGTTATAAGCCAATCCATAATCTTGAGAATCTAAATTTCCGTTTCCATCAATATCGCATATAACATAGCCATTATTAACAGTTGGATCATCTGAATTTGCAGCTACGTAAATAATAGTTGCATCTGAAGATTCAAGATTTCCATTTTGATTAACATCTCCACCCCAAATCCATGCATGCGTTCCATCTTGTAACATACCGTTATCAAAAGCAAACTGAGAAATATAATTATAGAAATCATATTTAACGGTATCAGATGAAAAATCAACTGAATCACTCCAGGTTTCTATACTATTTCTATGTTTAATTTCTATATAATGGTATCCGGTTATTCCTGCTGATAATGAAATTGTAATTAATCCATTATTATTTAAATTAACTCCATAAAAGACAGTATCAATAGAAAATGAAGAAACAACATCAGCAGTAATATTCGTTTTTCTAATCAAAACCATTAAAGTATCAACAGTAGTTCCCGAGAAATTTTTAAATAAATCTCCGCTATCCCAGTTTATTCCAAGTGTTTGATTCATTAATCCAGTAGAAGTGTTGTAATATTCCTGAAGCATTGCAATAACTTTTAAAGTTTTATTTGTTACTGGAGGAGGAAGCGTAGTTGCATTACCTGTTAATGGTAATGTAGTTAAATATACAGGACTGCCTGAACATAATGTAGAATTAGCTGCAAATACATAATAATAATATGGTGTATTCCAAAGAAGACCGGCATCGGAAATTGTAGTTCCTGTCTGATATGCCAAAACAGTTCCTCCACCAAAAGGATCATTGGCATTATATGTTGTTCCGTTAAAAGGAGTAGCACTAAGAGTGTTTAATGTGCTTTTTATTATCAAATAATGATCAGCACTTATAGAAGGCGTGAAAGAACCATTAATAGTAGTTGTTCCAGGAGCTAAAAGTATATCAGTAGGTTGAGCTGTAGGTGTAGCATAAGTTACTGTAGCAATAGATGAGTAAGCTGGTGTACATGCACCACTGGTAACTACAGCCCTATAATAAGTTGTAGCTGTTAGATTTGGGGTAGTGTAAGTAGCAGTTGTTTCTCCACTACCGCCGGTAACATTAGCCCAAGCAGTACTTCCATCCTGAGATTGTTGCCATTGAATAGTTCCGTTATATGCTGTTAAAGCTATAGTAGTATTGCTGCCATAGCATAATATAGGTGTTGTGGCTGTGGCTGTTCCTCCTTCTGAATTATTAACTATTACAGTTGTATTATTTGAAGCTTTACAACCATAAGTATTTGTTGCTGTAACTGTATATTGCGTATTTACATTTGGAGTTACTCCTGTTGGGTTTTGAATAGATGATGTAAATCCGACTGGTGTAGATGTCCATGCATAGGTTGGAGGAACAGCTGTTCCTCCTGTAATTGAAACGTCATCTACATATAAGTTCCACATTGTAGCAGCAGAATAACAATTAAATCCAAAATAATAAGTTCCTGAAGTTGTAGGTGTAAATGTAGCTGTACCTTGTGCATAAGTTGTATTTGTAAGACTTGCTCCACCATTGCAATCCCATAATGTAGAAGTTTGCCCTGCAACAGTAGCAGCAGTACCAACAGTTATTTTTAGCTTTTCAGGATAGCTGGCTGAATAAACTCTATACCAGAAAGAGATAGTATATTGAGTTCCGGCAGTTAGAGATAAGCCTGAAGTTATACCCCAAGCATTAGCTGCATAAGTATTATAAACATAAGTCATAGCGTTTGTTCCGGTATGTGGATAAGTTGTAGCAGTTGACCATGAGTTACCACTTCCTGCATTAATAAAAGTCCATGTTGATGGTAAACCTGATTCAAAACCTTCGGTAAAATTAAGAACATTGCTTACATTTGAAGTTGCAGATGATGTTAAATTAATAGAACTACCTTGACAGATAGTACTACTTGATGCAGTAGCTGTAACTGAAGTTGGTATTGGATTAACTGTAACAGTTGATGTGGCAATATTGGCACATAAAGCAGCATTACTTGCATTACAAGTATAGGTGGTAACACCGGTTGTTGCAGATTTTACGTAAACAGTTGATGCATTTGTGCCTGTATAAGGTATAGTAGCAGATGAATCGGTATATATACTAGTAGTAGGAGACCATATATACGAATTATAATCTGTTAAAGTAGAAGTTACGCTTAATGATGCAATTGCATTCTGGCAAACATTCTGATTACCTGTAATAGTTAATGCCGGAGCTGGACTTATAGTAGCAATAACGGGTGTACGTGGACTTGAGCAAGTTGTTCCAGTTGTAACTGACCAATTGTAGAAATAGTATCGTGACCCGGAAGTTATATTGTTCCCATCTAAAGTATTACCTGTAATTGAAAATCCATTACTTGTAGATGGGTAAGTATAAGTTCCTACACTACCACGATATATTGCAATATCATAGTAAAGTTGCCATCCTGTAGAACCGGCAGGTACAGAAAAACCAAGAGTAAGTGCCTTTTTTACAGTAGTACTTATATCACCGGATACTATTGTAAAAGCGCGTGTATCAACAACAGTTCCTGAAGCATTTTTTAATGAAATTGTTAAAGTACCGGCTGTTGAAGGATAAATATCAACTGAATTAATTGTTGCTGCAGATGTAGTTGAAAAATACATTCCATAAGCTCCTAAAGAAGATAAATTAGTAGATAAATCATTTGCTAATCCAACATTAAAGGTAGTGAAATTTCCTGTTTCAGCATCCACGAAATATTTAGTTGTAGAACTGATAACAGGAGTAATAAATGTAGATCCTGTGCCTATAGAAGTATTCGTTAATGAATCAGCATACCATTTTATTGTTCCTGAAGATGCAGAAGCTTTTAAAGTATCTACTCCGGTTCCACATCTGGTGGTAGAGGATGCCGAAGTAATATTGTTAGTAAAAGTAACTTCTACAGTATTTGAATTAGCTGATGTACACCCACTATTGGATACAACAGCCATATAAAAGGTTGTTGCCGGTAGTGGGATAGGAGTTGAATAGGTAGCAGTATTTGCTCCACTTCCACCGATAACATTTGTCCATCCAGTGCTACCATCAGCCGATTGTTGCCATTGTATAGTTCCGGTATATCCGCTTAATGTTATTGTGGTTCCTAAACCGTAGCATAAATTTGTTGCTGTGGCATTAGCTGTGCCACCTACCGTTGGAGTGTTAATGATAATTGCAGCACTACTTGGCGTACCCCAACATCCGGCTGCTGATTGAGCCCTGAAATAATAAGTGCCAGATTGTGTTATGATTTGTGAACTAGATGGTGTTGTAGTTAAAGTCCCGGTTGCTAATGTGCTTTCCCAATATATTGTTCCTCCTGTTCCACCACCTGCTTGTAATGTAGTATAGCTACAATAGGTGCCAGGGCTTGCAACCGTAACCGGTGAAGGAAGAGGATTAATTTTTACAGTTGCAACTGTAGAATATACCGGAAGACATCCTGCACTTGTACTAACAGCCATATAATAAGTTGTTATGTTTAGGGCTGGTGTGGAGTATGTCGTAGTTGTTGCCCCATTACCACCGACAACATTTACCCAGTTAAGACTATCTGTTGACTGTTGCCATTGAATACTACCGGTAGCTCCGGTTAATGTGACAGTAGTTCCGGTTCCTCCACAGAAACCTGAAGCAGTAGCGATAGCAGTACCACCTGATGGTGGAGCATTAACTGTAAGTGGTGTTGATGCTGTATTTGAACAGTTACCATCATTATAGGTGTAAACAACCGTTACTGTCCCTAATGTATTACCTGTTACAATTCCATCTTGTATTATAGTTGCTGTACCTGTGCCGGGTGTAATTGACCATATACCACCGGCTGTTGCATCTGTAAATGCAGGTGTTGTGCCATTAAGACATACTCCAGCTGAGCCTCCGCTTATTGCTCCAATTGTGGGCAATTGATTTATTATTATAGGATCAGATGCAACAGTATTAGTACTCCAGCAAGCACCATTGAATTCTCTTGCATAATAAATACCTGATGTAGTAACAGGATAAGACGCTGTTGTTGATGCAGTAGTAGCAGTGCCGTTAAGTGCAGTTTCCCAATAAATAGATGAGGATGGTGAGCTATATGATAATGTTGTATTAACACAAGCCGGATTTGCCGAAGGTGTTATAGTGCCACCTGTAAAATCAAAGGAAGTAGGGAAAATTACTGTTGTAGCATTAGACGAGGTTAGTGTAGCTGCTCTACAACCATTACTATTTGTATAATTAATAGTAACAGTATTGCTGATGTTAGTTAAATATTGTAAGGTTACCGTATTACTTGTACTTGTACCTCCTGATATTATATTATAATCGATACCCGACACTCCTGAATAACCCCAAACATAATTTGTCATTCCTGTTTGAGTTGTATAAATTGCATTTGTACTAATACATGTATTAGCTCCAGATTGGGTTGTAAAAGTCACTGTTGGCAGTGCATTCACTACAACACTTATTGCATGAGTACTTGAGAACCCAATTGCATTAGTAACAGTCAAAGTTCCATTATAGGTTGCTGCCGGAAGTGAAGCAGGAATATTTATCCCAGTCATGGTTCCACCACCTGATAAGAAAGCAAATGTAGTTAGACTTTGATCACTTAAACCTGCAGTATGTGCTGCTGCATTCCAAGCTATTGAATAAGAAATAGGATTATTAACAGTAGCAGTATATACTAAAGTTGTAGTTTGTGGACTACTAATTGAGCAGACGGCTAAAGCATTTCCACTTGTTGTAATTACTGGATTTAAAAATTCATCAGCTCCAATAGTAGGTGTAGTTAATGATCTTGTCTGACCATAAATATCTAAAGTAACATTTGAAACCGAAGTCCCAACGTTTAATGCTGTATTCGTAATGTGTGGATCACCAGTAGTAGTAAAGTTAGGGTTTGCTGAGATAGAATGAGCATCATATCCATAACCACTAGCTTTCCATAGTGAGATTGTTGCATAAGTACTAGCTGTAGTTGTTGGTGTGTAACTTAATAAAGTAGTATATGTTGAGTATAGATCATTATAATCCATTGTTAAATTTACAGGAGCAGTATAAGAGCCATTGGTTCCAGCTATATTCACTGCCGGTCCATTACCTGTATTATATACTATATTATCATTAAAGATATCATTCGACCATGTTCCATAATAGGATCCAAAATGAAAAGTACCATAAGCAGAACCTGCACTACTGACAAATGTATTAAATACATATTTTACATAACTTTGACCACATAGATCAGTACCCCAAGCAGTGCTGCCAGCAGAATAGAAATAATTGTTATAAACCAAAGCTTCGCTTCCTGTTCCAACTCCTGCACAACTGTAATAAGCAGAAAAAGCCATCCCTGTTCCAAGATTCTTTATAGTATTATCATGGATCTTCCACAATCCACTCAAATAATCAATCCATAAGCAAGTTGCAGTACTACCTGATGGTACTGTAATTGTATTATAGCCAAAATTAAAGGCAGCAAGGTCTCCAAGTTGAACACATTTTGCAACCCCTGATGTTCCTCCGTTAAAAGTATTGTTAGTAATAGTAATCCCTGTATTATTTGTAGAAGCTGTAGATGGATAAAAATACAAACTATAACTTCCATTATTAATTACATTGTGATCAAGTGTTATATTTGTATATGAATAACCTGTAATTGTAACAATTGCTGCTAATGGAAATGGAGTGGCATCAGTTCCTGCATTTTTACCATTTATTATGCAATTTAATACATTTACATTATTAGTACTGTTAGTAAAAACTATCGCATTAGCATAAGTAGCGTTTGTTGCACTTATTGTCATTGATTTAAAAGTAATATATTGTGCACCGTTAAATCTAACAACATAATTAGCACTTGTTGTACTATTAGCATAAGTAAGTATAGATTGGGTACTATCACCGCTTGCTCCCTGAAAAGTAATGGTATTTGATGATGAAGCACCTGAAATAGGAACTAAATCTATTTGCTGAGTATAAGTACCTGTAGCTACATTAAAAATAACAGCACCGCTTACACCCTGATTTATTAATGCTGTATCAGCAGCTCCAAATGTCTTATAATTACCACTACCAGTTGGAAGGCTTCCATTAATAGTATAAGTGCCGTTTAAAGGTGATAAAGTTGTTGTATTATTTAGAAGAGTAGTAGTATTATACATGGGAGGAGTGCCTGTACAGGAGGAATTAGCTGCATATATATAATAATAATACTGTGTGTTTGAACTCAAACCAACGTCATTAAATGTAGTTCCTGTCTGATATGCTACAAAAGTACTTGTTCCTAAAGGAGTGCCACTTGAATAGGTAGTTCCATTTGCAGGTGCTGATGGAGCAGTACCCGTAGTATTTCTAACTATAAGGTAATGGTCAGCAGTTGCCGAAGCAGTAAAAGAGCCGGAAATAGAAGTGCTGCCTAGAGTTAAAGTTAAAACTGTTGGTGGAGCTGTAGGAGTAGTACATGGTGTACTTACTGTAGCAATAACAGGTGAACGTGGGCTGGCGCAAGATGATGTAGTAATGTTCCAATTATAAAACCAATAATAAGATGTAGTTGTAGCACTTCCAGTCCAACCATTTGTAACACTCCCAACAGTACTCAATGCATAAGGGAATCCCCCTAAAGCTGATTCTCTGACCAATGTCGCTGTCATTGTAGTTATAATTAAACGATATCCTGTACCTACCGCAACAGACCAACCACCTAATGTAGCAGTATATTGAGTTGGAGTTGTAGTAGTACCTATAGGAACAGTAAAGGTACTTGAAGTGTTTAAAACAGTTCCTGAGCTGTTTTGTAGTTGTATGATCATTGTACCGGCTGCACCTACACTATAAACTTTAACTGAATTTAATGTAAATGCAGATGTGGCAGTAAAAACCAGACCATAATTAGTAAGCGATGTACCTGTTGTTGCAGTTGTAGATAAACGAGCTCCGTTAGAAGTGCTACCCGCTGTTTCAGCATCCACATAATAGGTAGTTGTTGAACTAATTGATGGTGTAGTAAAAGGTGAGCCTGTACCGATAGAAGTACCTCCAGTTGAAGCAGAATACCATGTTATTGTTCCTGATGAAGCAGTAGCTGCAAGAGAAACAGTTCCGGTACCGGATCTAGAGCCTGGAGTAGTAGCAGTAATATTATTAGTAAAAGTAACTGATGTAGTAGATGAATTAGCAGATGAACATCCTCCACTTGTAACAACAGCCATATAATAGGTTGTTGCCGTTAGCGGATTAGGTGTTGTATAGGTGGCTGTGGTGCCTCCACTTCCTCCTGTTACAGCAGTCCATCCTGTACTTCCATCAGGAGATTGTTGCCATTGTATAGTACCTGTATAAGCACTTACTGTAATTGTAGTTCCAACACCGTAGCATATAGTAGATGCGGCAGCAGAAGCTGTGCCACCTACTGAAGTAGGACTTACGATATACGAACCTGAAACATTAGATGTGAGTGTTGCTCCATTATTAGTAACAACACAATAATAATATAATGTACTTGCTACTGATGTTACCGGTGTGTAAGTATTTGTTTGTGCTCCATTGCCTGAACCAAGCGAAGTGCCTCCGCTATTAGTACTAGTTGTATTACTATACCATTGATAAGATGTTGCAGGTGATGCTGTAACTGACAAAGCTGTTGGTGTAGCATTCAAACAAAGTGCTTGTGGTGTTGTGGAAGGTTGTACTGAAATTACCGGAGGTATAAGAGTAGTTGTGTTATTTGTAAGAACTGTAGTAGTATAATACTTGGGAACTGTGCCTGAACAGACAGAATTAGCTGCATATATATAATAATAATATTGTGTGTTTGAACTCAAACCAACATCATTAAATGTTAAACCTGCCTGAAATGCAACAAAAGTACTAGTGCCTAAAGGAGTGCCGCTTGAATAGGTAGTTCCATCAACAGGCAATGAAGGAGCAGTACCTGTAGTATTCCTCACTATTAGATAACTGTCAGCAGTTGTCGAAGCTGTAAAAGAGCCTGAAATAGATGTGCCGTTGGGAGTTAAATTTAAAACTGTTGGTGGTGCAGTGGGCGTAGCACATGGTTGAGTTATCACTACCCCTGCAACAGCAAATACATTAAGGACGGTACCGGTTGTCAAATCTGCAAAGTTAATTGAAGAAATTGCTTTTGACTGATTAATCCCACTTAAAGTCATTTCGCAAAAATATTCACATATACCGGTCGAACATGATATAGATGAACTTCGTAAAGTTCTATACATACTGGCACTATAGCCACCACTAGTGTTTTGAGTACACCAGTTAGGAATTGCAACACTTGAAAAGGCCTGATTTGTACCATCAGAATAATTAACAGTAATAGTAGCAGTTTGAGTCCCATTACCACCCATAGCAAGAAAATAGATAGTGGAAGCATGTACCTGAGTTGTTAATGTTAAAGTAGCATTACTGTTATATGGGACTCGTAATGAATTACTCCCACTTGCAGACTGCAAAGTATAAGTAAGCCCTGAGCCATTGGTTATCGCTAAACTGGTGCTATATACACCGGTAGTATTACAAACTGAACCACTAGCTGAAGTAAAGGTATTATCAACCAAAACATAGCTTTGACCATCAACATCGTTTGTTGTAGAAGATGTTGAAGTATAAGCACCATTAGCAACTACATCAGCATTAAATCCTGTGCAAGGAATGTTTTGCAATTGACCAGGACTAAAAGCTAAAGTTTGTGCCGTTCCACTACCGCAAACATTTGATGGTGTAACTGATATTATTCCACCCCCACTTCCAACTGTAACTGTTACTGAATTTGTAGTTCCTCCTGCTGTCTGAGTCCATCCAGTAGGGAATGTCCATGCATAAGTTGTTCCGGTAACATTTGTTACAGAATATGTTTGTGAAGAACCGACATTTGGTGCTGCTGATCCTGTAATTGCACTTGGTTGTGCAGGTACTGCAGTGGTTATTACTGCGCTTCCTGTCATAGTTGTTGCGCAATAACCTCCTGTAGTAGTAGTTTGAACCGTATAAGTGCCGGCTGTACTCTGAGTTCCAAATGAAATAGCTGTGCCTGTTGTCCCAGCAACTGGTGAACCCACAGCAGTGGCACCATTGTATAATTGATAAGATACTCCTGTTTGCGAATTACTCAATCCAATAGGACTACTGCTAGTACATCCACCTCCGGTAACTGTATATAATGTAGGAGTAGTGCATGCTGCTGTTGTTGTCCCCGATATAACAACATTTTTATTATAAAAATAATATGTTGTTCCAATATCAAAATATCCATATATTCTAACTGTAAGTGTACTACCATTTGGTACAGTAATACTTGGAGTATAAGAAATACTTGTAGCAGTAGTAGCATTTAACGTTGTCTGAGTGCCAAGTACAGTTGATGTTGTAAAACCATTTAAGGAATAATAACCAATAGCATACATAGAATAAGCAGAATTGTTATATCCGGTTAATGAAATAGATGTTACTGATAGGTTATAACCACTTGCCGGAGAAATGGTATATTGATAATAACAATTGGCATCATAAGTACTTGCTGTTGTCCAACCGCTGGCATACATGCCGTTAGTGGCATCATAAGCCACAGTACCGATTGATGAGCCTTTGGTTATTGCTGTGGTTGTAACGTTTCCAACTGTTGCAGCAGTATTATTCGATGTTAAAGCCCAGGTTGCACTTGCTGTTTGTGTTTTTCCATTACTTGCAAAAGCAAGCATTAATACAAACATTAATGCAGGTATTAAGCCGCTAATGTTTTTTATTCTCTTTAAAGAGAAAATATGAATTGAGAGTAAGTTTGTTTTTTTCATATTAAGCGAATTTAATTTATTTATTAATTGTTATTGTTATGATTTCTTTATAATATAATTTTTTAGAATATAAGTAATTAAAGCCCTGCAAATCTATCTTAGAATTACAGGGCGTTTAATTAAACTTACTTTCTATGAAAAATACAAAATAACAGTAAATTAAACATTAAGTCAATGAGTAATTATACTGTTTTTTATATAAGTAATTTTACGGATAAGAAAAAATTATTTAATGTCAAAAGATATCTATGTTTTATTGTTAGCTTAATTTCTTAAATGTTAATAATACCATGCCTAATGGCATATTTCACTAAATCTGCTATCGAGTTTATTTCTAATTTTTCAAATATATTGTTTTTATGCGACTCAACTGTTCGTACAGATATATTTAATCTGTCGGCAATCTCTTTATAACTTAAGCCTTCAGTAAACAATTCTATTATCTGAAGTTCACGTGTCGTGATTTCGTAATGTTGGTTAATGGTACGATCTTTTGCTTTTTTATAGTTATCCAGAACTGTTTCTGATATAGCTTTAGCAAGGTATTCGTTGCCGTTATTTACTTCTTTAATAGCTTCTATTAACTCTTCTCTTTGAATACTTTTAGATAAATAGCCCAATGCTCCGGCTTTAAAAGAATCAATAATAGATACATCATTAATACTAGCAGTTAACATTATTACTTTTATGTCAGGGAACTCACGTCTTATTTTTTCTGTTATAGCAATTCCCGACATTTTGGGCAATAAAATATCCATCAAAAGCACATTCGGCATTTTTAATTTTAATAGATCAAAGAGGTCAGCACCGGTGGCAACTTCTCCAATAACTTCTATATCTGGTAAATTCATTAGCAATATCTTAAGTCCATCTCTAACAATATTATGATCGTCAACCAATATCACTTTAATTTTTTTCATAAAAACCTCCTTTAATTAATGTAAAATAAAATGTACTACCTTTCCCTATTTCACTCTCAAACCAAATCTCCCCCTCATTCTTTTCTATAAATTCTTTTGATAGTATTAACCCTAATCCACCTCCTTTTTCATAATGAGTTCCTTCAGTACTAAAAGTTGCTCCTAAATTAAATAACTTGCCTTTATCTGCCTCATCTATACCCACGCCGGTATCTTTTATGGCAACAATAATTTTATCATTGTCTTCTGTTGCATTAATGTCAATTTTACCATTAACAGGAGTAAACTTTAACGCATTATCTATCAAATTACGTAATACAGTTTTTATGATACGTTCATCACCAAAAACATAAAATTTCTTATTAAGATGCATCTGTAAATCTATTGCTTTTTGTTCAGCTTGAGAGCTGTAAATATTTAAAACAGATTCGATAATAACGTTCAAATTAAAATCAGTTTTTTCTAATTTAAGATTATCTATTTTCGAATTTAACCAATCGGTAAGATTAATCAGCAATTCATTTACATTTATTATTGATCTTTTTAACGATTGTACTGCACTATACTTATGATCATCATTAAGTGTATAATAATTTTCTTCTAAGAAACCACATAATGAAACTAATGAACCAAATGGATTTTTTAGATCATGAGTTATGATTGAAAAGAGTCTGTCTTTTGTATTATAAGCTTCTTGAAGTTCATTTTTCTGTATGTTTATAAATTCATTTTTCTGTGTTAGGACTTTATTAGCTCGATGTTTTAGCCAGTAACGATAAAAAATAAAAATAACTAAAAGAGTAATTATAATTGATATGTAAATAAAAGTGTTACGCAAGTATATTTGTTTATGAATAGCTAATTGTTGTATTTCTGTTTTCTGACGAAGTATTTCATTTTCATTGTCTTTTTCCTGTATGTCAAATTTAACTTGCAATTCAGCTATTTTATCGCTGCTTTCTTTAGTGTAAATACTGTCAGTAATATCTTTAAATTGTTTGTAATACATCAATGCATTTTGAAAATCTTTTGTTTCAGAATAATATTTAGAAAATGATTCATATATATCTTTTAAAGTCTCTTTATTCTCAACTACAGTAGCAATTTTTTCTGCATTGTCCAGATATTCTTTAGCTTTAATGTAATTCTTTTTATAAATATATATATCACC
Source organism: Bacteroidota bacterium (assembly GCA_037134755.1). Taxonomy (GTDB): domain Bacteria; phylum Bacteroidota; class Bacteroidia; order Bacteroidales; family JACABE01; genus JBAXLO01. The sequence continues at coordinate 25,122 of JBAXLO010000009.1, forward strand.
TATATTAAATAAAATATGAGATTCTAAAAATTTATCTTCAAAACTTTTAGAAATTAAATAAGCATCCCCGAAATATTTCAAAGCCATATTCATATTATCAAGTTTTTTAAATGTTTCTCCTATATCGGATGTTACATAAGCAGAAAATTCCTTATTCTTTGTTTTCTTTAACATTTCTAAAGCTCTCAAATTATATTTTAAGGATAGATTATACTTCTGCAAAATAGTATATAAATTAGATATTTTATTTAACGAACTGGCAATATAATAAGTATCTTTCAGCTTAGATGCTATTTCCAATACTTTTTCAAAATTACTCAAAGCTGACTTGTATTCTTTTAAAGCTGTATAAACAAGACCAACATTAGTTAACGAGCTGCATATTTTTATAGTGTCTTTCAGTTCATTACTTATTAATAAGGATTGCTGAAAATAATAAAGTGCTTTGTCATAATTACATGTTTGACCATATACGGTGCCAATATTCACAATTGTATTAACAAGTCTTGGTTTGTTATTAACTTTTTTATAACCTTCATATGCTTGTTGATAATATTTTAAAGCAATTTTATGTTTATGAGATATAGAATAAGCAACACCTAATGTAAATAAGAAATCATTCTTTTTATACGTTCCATGATTATCATCAATTAAAGAAAGACCATAATTAGCATACTTAATTGACGAATCGGTTGATTTATCAAAATAGGAAGTATCTATCTGATAGCAGATCTCAATTTTATTATTAATATTAGTGCTGATTTTTAATTGATACTTAAGGCTGTCAATCTTTGGTTGAGCCAAAATAAAGCCGGAAAGAAAAACCAATACAACAATAAAAGAAATTCTTTTTATAATATTATGCATGATATTATTGTTATGTAAAACTTAATAAGCCAAATAAATAACATTAATGCTATAAATATCTTTCATGTTAAACTTAAGTGCAAATGTACAGAATAAGTTTTGAATATAATGAAATAAAAAAATAGCCTTCATCAAATGAAAGATGAAGGCTATTTAGCAATAATATTTAAAGATTAAGGATAAAACGTATTATGCTACTTTTTCTTTAGATAAGAGAATGGATTGATAACATTAGCCCCAAGATTTGCATTGTTATAAGACAATCCATAATCTTGAGAATCTAAATTTCCGTTTCCATCAATATCGCATATAACATAGCCATTATTAACAGTTGGATCATCTGAATTTGCAGCTACGTAAATAATAGTTGCATCTGAAGATTCAAGATTTCCATTTTGATTAACATCTCCACCCCAAATCCATGCATGCGTTCCATCTTGTAACATACCGTTATCAAAAGCAAACTGAGAAATATAATTATAGAAATCATATTTAACGGTATCAGATGAAAAATCAACTGAATCACTCCAGGTTTCTATACTATTTCTATGTTTAATTTCTATATAATGGTATCCGGTTATTCCTGCTGATAATGAAATTGTAATTAATCCATTATTATTTAGATTAACTCCATAAAAGACCGTATCAATAGGGAATGAAGAAAGAAGATCAGCAGAAATATTCGTTTTTCTAATCAAAACCGTAACAGTATCAACTGTAGTTCCAGAGAAATTTTTAAATAAATCACCGGTATCCCAATTTATACCAAGTGTTTGATTCATTAAACCTGTAGAACTGTTAAAATACTCTTGAAACATTGCTGTTATCATCAATGTTTTATTAAGAACTATAGGTGCAGTAGTTGTTGCTGTGCCGGTAAGAGGTGATACAGCTAAATATACAGGGCCATTGGTACAAGTTAAATTGTTAGCAGCAAAGACAAAGTAATAATAAGGAGTATTAGATAAAAGACCAGCATCAGAAATAGAAGTTCCTGTTTGATATCCTGATACAGTACCTCCACCAAATTGGTCATAGATGTCATAAGTAGTACCATTAATTGGTGTAGCAGTTAAAGCATTTAATGTACTTCTAATTATTAAGTAATGATCTGCACTTAAAGATGGAGTAAAAGACCCATTAATAGAAATAGATCCTGAAGCTAAAAGCATATCTGTTGGTTGTGCAGTTGGAGTAGGAAATGCAACTAAAACAGCAGTAGAATTTGCCGAAGAGCAAGCTCCACTAGTAACAACAGCCATAAAATATGTTTTAGTGATTAAACTATCTGTTGTATAAGTAGCAGTAGTTGCTCCACTTCCACCCGTAACATTTGACCAGATAATACTATCAGTTGAATGTTGCCATTGGATAGTTCCATTATAAGCAGCTAAAGTTATAGTAGTATTGCCTTTGTAGCATATAGTAGGAGAAGTTGCAGTGGCAGTTCCTCCTGCTGATAAAGAGTTTACTGTAACCATTGCTGTAGTTGAATTAGCAGAAGTACAAACTCCACTTGTAACAACAGCTCTGTAATAAGTAGTAGCAGTTAGTGTAGGTGTTGTATAAGTAGCAGTAGCTGCCCCACTGCCACCTGTTACATTAGCCCAGCCCGAAGTTCCATTAGCAGATTTTTGCCACTGAATAGTACCCGTATAACCTGTTACAGTTACAGTAGTGCCTGTACCTGTACAAATATTAGGAACTGCTGCTGTAGCAATGCCACCTACAGATGGAGTATTAAGTGTTACTGTTGCTGTGTTAGCTGATGCTGAACAACCATAAATATTGGAAGCTGTAACAGTATATTGTGAATTTACATTAGGTACAACTCCTGTTGGATTCTGAACTGCAGAGGTAAATCCTGTAGGGTTAGATGTCCAAGCATAAGTGGGAGGAGCTAATGATGATCCTGTAATTGAAATATCATCTACTACTAATACATCTTGGTTTAAAGCAGAGTAACAGTTTAATCCAAAATAATAGGTTCCTGAAGTAGTTGGAGTATAAGTAAAAGTAGCTTGAGACCAAGTTGTATTTGATATAGAAGCATTAGTATAAAGAGTAGTAGTTTGCCCTGCAACAGTAGCAGCAGTACCTACAGTAAATTTAAGCTTTTCAACATAAGAAGTCCCATAAGGAGCCTCATACCAGAAAGAGATAGTATAAGTAGTTCCAACACTTAAAGTCATTGCTTGTGAAATAGCCCAAGCATTAGCAGCATAAGAAGCATTATAGGTATATGCCATTGCTTTACTTCCTCCATGATAATAGGCAGTATATGATGCCCATTGGTTGCCTGTTCCAGCATTAATTAAAGTCCAGCTTGTTGGAGGGAATGAGGTTTCTTCAAAACCTTCTGTATAAGCTATTGCACCAATATTAGGAGAATGAGAAACACCTGATGATGTTAAATTAACAGAACTCCCTTGACATATAGTACTACTTGAAGCTGTTGCCGTAACAGAAGTAGGAATAGGCATAACAGTAACTGTAGAAGTAGCAACATTAGCACACAAAGTAGTTGTATTAGTTGCTGTACAAGTATAAGTAATGGTATCAACAACAGTAGATTTTACATAAACAGTGGTAGTACTTGTACCATTATAAGCTGTTGTAGCTAATGAATCCATATATAAATTAGTAGTAGGTGCCCAGATATAAGTATTAAAATCAGGTATATTTGAAGTTACACTCATTGATGTAATAGTATTAAGACAATGATTCTGATTACCTGTTAGTGTTAATGCCGCAGGAGGTGTAACAGTTGCTACAACAGGAATACGAGGACTATTACATGAACTTCCAACAGTTCCAGCAAAAATTGCATTTAACCTAGAAGTAGTTGCAGTAGGAGTTGGATTATCTATCCAAAAATTGGGGTCACTTGTTGATCCTGAACTTGCCCAAAGTACAGTATTATTTGCTGTTGTTGTGTTATAACATGTTGCATTAGCAGTACCATCTTGTTCTGTCATTCTAATATCAACTAAGATATTTGAAACACCATCCCAAAGATAAGGAGTAGTTAATGTAAATGTATTCCATCCTGTTGACATTGTAGGTGTAACCGGACCATAAACGGTAGTCAAACCTGTCGTTTGCCAAGCACTTAAAATAGAATTTGAAGTTACACCTAATCTAATTGAGAATCCAGTTGGTGCAGCACCAGCTACAGCAGATACGTTAAATTTAATAGCTGTTATATTTCCAGCTCCTAAGCCAGCTGCAGTTAATTCTGATGCAGTATATACTAATTGTTGCCAATCTTGATACCAATAATCAGCATACAAAGTTGGGAAACCATTACTTGAACTATTCAAATTAGTACCTGTTCCTATTGTAACACTGCCTGGTGCTGAATTACCTACTTCAGCATCTACATAGTAAGTAGTTGTTGAGCTTACTGTAGGTGTATATGGAGAACCTGTTGCTAAAGATAAGCCACCGATTGCACCAGCATACCATTTTAATGTTCCTGAAGACGCAGTAGCATTAAGAGATACAGCACCAACTCCGCACCTTGTAGCAGGTGTAGTAGTTGTAATATTATTAGCAAAAGTAACTGCTGCTACTGTTGATGAGGATGAAGGACATCCAAGACTAGAACTAATAGCCATATAGTAGGTTGTAGCTGTTATTGGATTAGGTGTATTATAAGTAATAGTAGTTGCTCCACTTCCACCAGTTACATTTGTCCATCCGCTTACTCCATCAGGTGATTGTTGCCATTGGATACTATTACCGGTATTACCTGTAAGTTTAATAGTATCTCCAGATCCATAGCATAAATTTGTTCCTGTAGCAGTAGCAGTACCTCCAACAGGTGGAGTATTTATCACAACAATTGCTCCACTTGATGCCCCCCAACATCCTAAAGCAGTTCTTGCCCTAAAGTAGTAGGTGCCTGATGAAGTTATTATCTGAAAACTAGAAGGCTGTTGTGTATAGGTTCCGGTTGCTAATGTGCTTTCCCAATATATTGTTCCTCCTGTTCCACCGGTAGCTGATAATGCAGTTGATTCACAATATGTACCAGAACTATCTACTACAACAGGTGAAGGAAGAGGATTAACAGTAACATGAGTTATTGTTGAATATACAGTTGGACATCCTGCACTGGTGCTAACAGCCATATAATAAGTTGTAGAGGTAAGAAGAGGTGTTGTGTATGTAGTAGAATTAGCTCCACTTCCTCCGCTTACATTTACCCAAGTGATACTATCTGTTGATTGTTGCCATTGAATACTACCTGAAGTTCCAGTTAAATTGATAGTAGTGCCTGTTCCTGCACATAAGCTAGCCAAAGTAGCAGTAGCTGTTCCACCTGATGGTGGAGGATTTACAGTTAATAAAGTTTTTGCTGTATTAGAACAATTACCATCAAAATAGGTATATACAACGGTATCTTTCCCTATTGTTAAACCGGTTGCGAAACCATCAAGTGAAATACTTGCCGTACCTGTCCCTGGAATTATTGACCATGTTCCTCCAGATGTTGAATCAATAAATTCAGGAGTTGTTCCATTAAGGCAAACAAATAAAGCTCCTCCAGTTATTGGAGCTACTATAGGTAAAGGATTTATTGTAATTGGATCTGATGCTAATGTGTTAGTACTCCAACAAGTGCCATCGAATTTTCTAATATAATAAGTGCCAGATGTTGAAACCGGATATGTTGAAGTAGTTGGTTTTGTATTAGCAGTACCATTCATTGCAGTTTCCCAGAAGATAGAAGAAGAAGATGCGCTATATGATAATGTAGTGTTAACACAAGCAGGATTACTAGCAGGTGTTATGCTTCCTCCTGAAAAATCAAAAGCAGTAGGAGATAATACATTAGAAGCTGTCGAAAATGTAGGGGATACTGCTGTACAACCATAAGTATTAGTATAATTAACTGTAACTGTATCGCTGATGTTAGTTAAGTATTCTAATGTAACACTATTACTTGTTGTAGTATCTCCAGAAATAATAGTATAATCAGTACCTAATATTCCTGAAAATCTCCATACATAATTTGACATGCCTGACTGAGTAGTATAAGTTACATTCGTATTAATACAGGCATTAGCACCGGGTTGCGTTGTAAAAGCAACTGTTGGTAATGGATTAATAGTTACTGCTTTTGATACTGCGGCTCCTGAGTTTCCATAATAAGTTGGAGTGCAAGATACATTACCTGATGTTGTACCCCAGTTTACATAAATAGTATCGTTTGTTATACCGTAAGTAAAACTTGCACCAGATGGAACTGTCCAAGTCCAGCCACTTGCTATAGGTGTACCACCAGAATAAATATATTTAATTCCTGCAGTGCCTGCACATAATGTGGAAGCTCCGCTTATTGAACCTCCGGTAGGAGGAGAGTAATTAACAGAAATATTATCAACAAATAAGTTTAATTGATTTAATGCAGAATAACAATTAAAACCAAAATAATAAGTACCAGTTGTTGTAGGTGTAAAATCAGTTGCAGAAGTTTGAACAGCTGCCTGATTAATTGTAGGATAATCAACAACTGCATTAGTCATTGATGTATTTATAGCATTTGTGCCATACCAAACTTTTAACTTTTCAGTATAAGATGTAGAACTATTCCCATAGTTAAATGATAGTCTGTATGAAATTCCTGCTGTTAAATTTAATGCTGCTGTATAAAACCATGCATTTGCTGTATTTGTTGCATTGTAGGCATATTCTAAAACTTTTGTACTAAAGCCATAAGCAGCAGGGCTTGCTGTTATCCAGTTGTTACCTGTACCTGCATTTTGCAAAGCAGTACACATGGGAAGAGCTGGAACTGTGACTGATTCGAAATCTTGGATATAAGGAACATTCACAGGGATGCAACCTGTAACAAATGTGCCTTGTGTTGAATAAGCAGCACCACCACTATTAACAGCATAAGCTTTGTAATAATATGTTGTAGCTGGAGATAGACCCGTAACAGCTTCAGTAAATACTCCGGTAGTAAATGGTCCACCAGTTTCAGGTACTTTTGTTCCTGTTCCATTGGCAAATCCAGTAGTACTACTATAATAAATACCTCTTTCGGTTACATTTGAACAACCTAAAGCAGTAATATTACCTCCCAAAGTTGCAGTAAATGGGGTTATAGCAGCACTTGTAGGAGTTGTTACTGTTGGTACTGTATTTACACCACTTCCTGCAGCAGTTACATTTATAGCTGTTGCGCCTCCACCACTAATAGGAATGCTTCCATTATATGACTGTACAGCTGTAGGATTAAACATGACATATATTATTTGAGAATAGGTGCCACCGGTTTGAGTTAGTGATAAAGTACTTGTATAGGTGCCACCTGATGTAGTTGAATACGTAAAGCCAGATAAAGCTCCAACTGTTATATTAGCTGTAGTTAGATTTAAACCATTAATTGTAAATGTATTTGGTCCAGCTGTTCCATTCATACAAACAGAACCAAAGCTTGTTAATGTGGTAGCTATAATAATTGGATTGGAATTTTGAATTGTTGTGATTACAACATAACCACCAGCACCTGTTCCACCTGTTGCGCTCCCACTAGTTCTTAAACCACCGGAACCTCCACCACCATAAGTGCTTCCACTGGCTCCATTTCCGGTAGATGTTCTTCCTGCTCCACCATTACCACCACTTAAAGATGTTCCAGTTCCAGCAGTTGCTCCTGTTGCATTTCCTCCTGCACCAGTAGTACCTGCACCACCGCCACCGCCACCACTGGATGTTGTACTTGTTCCATTTCCTCCATTACCACCAGCATATTTAGTTGTTCCTGTACAATTAGCAACGGTTCCACCTGTAGCACCAGTAGCTGAGTTAGCAGCTACACCTGAACCACCAGCAGCAACAACTAAAGTTGTAAATGATGAATTTCCTCCAGCAGTTGCGGGACCACCCCCTGAACCAACTGTATAAGTATATGATGTTCCTGGGACTAAGCTTGTTAGAGTACTTGTTGCAAAAGCACCACCACCACCACCACCATAAGCGCCGGATCCTGATGATCTTGAGCCACCACCACCACCTGCACCCCAACATTGTACTGTTGCTGAGGTAACTCCTGGAGGGCAAATCCATGTACCACTTGCTGTAACACTCAATATTAAAGACGTAGTTACAGTTTTTGTTTGAGCAGTACCATTACCACAAGTATTTGATGGTGTAACTGTAACAGTGCCACTTTGTGTTCCAACAGTAGCAGCTACAGAATTTGTAGTAGTTCCGGATGTTTGTACCCAATCTAAAGGAAAAATCCAATTATAAGTTACACCGGTAACATTTGTTACTGAATACGTCTGTGAAGTACCTGATGAAGGAGTTGCTGAACCTGTAATCGTACTTGGTATAGCAGGTACATTATTTACCGTAGCTATAACTGCAGTTCTTGGTGTTGACACCAATAATGTTGCAGAGTCTGTAGCATCTACATAATAGGTAGTAGTTGCTGATATAGTTGGTGTAAACGATGTGCCTGTTCCTAAAGACGTACCACCTGTTAAGGCGGCATACCAATTAATAATTGCACTTGTAGTTGCTGTGGCACTTAAAGTTACTGTCCCATTTCCACATCTGGATGCAGCTGTTGTACCTGTAATTTTAGCTGTACAAACGGATAAAGTTTGTGATGTTCCAGAACCACAAGTATTAGTTGGAGTAACAGATATAGTTCCACTTGCTGAACCTACTGTAACTGTTACTGAGTTTGTAGTTCCTCCTCCTGTCTGTATCCAACCAGCAGGAAAAGTCCAAGCATAATTTGTACCGGTAACGTTTGATAATGAATAAGTTTGTGAAGTGCCTGAAGCAGGATTAACAGCTCCTGTTATTGTACTTGGTTGGGCCGGTACTGCTGTAAATATCATTGCATTTCCTGACATGGTAGCGGAACAATAACCACCTGCTGTAGTTGTTTGTACAGTATATATGCCTGCGGTAGTTTGTGTTAAGAAATCAATTGCAGAACCTGTACCTACGACAGGGGAGCCAACAGCTGTTGCTCCATTATATAATTGATAAGAAACACCATTTTGTGAACCACTTAATGTAATATCACTGCTATTACAACCGCCTCCTAACACAGAATAACTAGTTGGAGGAGTACATGGATATGGGGTCCATTGTACTTTATCCATATAACAGTTATCCCCATCTAAAGCATAAAAATCAAATATAATATAATTTGTTGATGTATTAAATGAAGCTGGAATATTAAAGACATATTGATTCCAACCACTCGAAGTAGCAGTAACTAATCCTGATGCTAAATAAGTCCCGGTAGCAGATGCAATTCCATTACGAGGTACAAAACCAAGTTGTGTTCCTCCCAAAGCGGCTGAAGTATTAACATAAACATTAACACCTTCTGCATTGTATGTAGAAGTATTATAAGCATCACAATCCCTATACCACCAAAAACTTACCGTTGTTGTGCTACTACCCCTACCTCTTAAATCAATAACTGGTGTAATAACATCTCCATATCCACTTACAATACTATAACTATTATATTCAAGCTGATAACTACCATCATAAGGTGTTTCTGTTGGATTAACACCTGATCCTGGATGTAGAAAATTTGTAGTTGTTCCATAAGTGTTAGCAAATGTCCAACCTGTAGGCAAAAAAGTCGAACCTTCAAAACTCTCGGTTACCAAGCTTATTGAAGTCCCCGTTACAGCTATATTATATGAAGTAATACCACCACCTGATACAACAACATTGCCATTATAGTTAGTATTAACTGTAGTTGGAGTAAATTTTACATATACTGTTGTGGCAGGGAAAGTAGTACCTGTGTATGCAATAGGTAAAGTACCGGTATATGTACCTCCTGAAGTTAAACAAAGACTATATCCTGTTGGAGCAGTTAAAGTAATAGTTCCATTTGATGTTAAATTAGCACCTGTTAATGAAATTGATTGTGATGCTGATGAACCTCCAAAAGCAATATAACCAAATCCTAATGAATAGGACGTTGATGTTACATAAGGGGAGTTATCTAAAAATAAAGAATTATTACTTGTACTATAAGAAGCTCCGGTAACAGTTCCGCTAGTTCCAACAGTAGCAGTTAGAGTTGTTGCAGGAGATGTAATATTCATATTATAATAACCTAAAAGATTAGCATAATTTGGATGAGAAGCCGTTACAGGTATATTATACCAACTAGTTATAGTGCTCGCACTAACAGCAGTATTCCATATTCTTACCTCATCAATATTGCCTGTAAAAGGTCTGGTATTATCAAGATAAGCCCATTGACCAATGTAAATATTTCTTGTGTTAGCAGAAGGAACCATTGTAGAAGCCATAGTAGCCACTTGAATTCCATTTATATATAAATACACATTTGTTCCTGTAACAACACCGGCTACATGTTGCCATGTATTTAAAGTTAATGCACCTGAGGGTGATGATAAATCTGTCCACGTGGCACTTCCGTTATTAAATGCAAAATCAAGTATTCCAGTACTACCACATCTTAAGGCATAGCCATTATTAGTAGCATCATCTTCCTTATTAATAATATTACCTGTCCATGAGTTTGCACCCCAAGCGGTAGGATAAATCCAAGCTTCCAAGGTAAATGCTCCAGTAAATGATAAAGCAGTTGTACTGGTAATTTGTGCATTTTGAGTAGCTGCTGTAAAAGAAAGACAACTGTTTTGAGCTTTCAAATTTAAACCAGAAAGCATTAATAAAATGGTTACGAATAAAGTAGTAAAAATTTTTTTCATAGTTAAAATTAATTGAATAAATAATTGAATAAATAATAATATTGTAAATATATTTTTAGATAAATGAATTTCGAAAGGATATAGGATTTATCTATGGTGGGATTTGGTGTAGTAGTTGTTTCATAATTGTTGTTTCAGTTAATAAATATTTGTATCCTTCAAAAGGAATTATCTTTTATGTTTTTATAAGTGTATTTTTTAAAAGTGCTATATTTGGTCGAATAAGTCATAAATAGCTGTTATTTATTTAATTAATGTGTTAAAAATCTGTTAAAGCAAATATGTTTCCAAAAATAGTAAAAAAAACGTACATAAGGTTAAATTTAATTTAAATAGTTGTTAAATATATGTTAAATGTGGTATGCCAATAGATATTTCTTTTCTTATAAAAAGATTTTGTTTAATATTTAGGGAATTATGAAAATTAGAAGTAATTCTCGAAGACCATGAAGTTATTTATAAAGTTTTTTTTAGATTTGCAAGTATAAAATACCCTATTGTAAAGATGATTTACGAGAACCTGCTACAAAGATAAAAAATGCAACTACAAAGATAAAAAATGCTGTTGCAAAGATAAAAGATGCATCCGCAAAGTTCGGAAGGGCATCCGCAACTATGTATTACCCATCAGCAACGAACTTTTATAATAACAGGGAGATAAAAGGGGAAAGATGTTGTTAAAATTTAAAGAGCCGATCTCAAATGAAAACGGCTCTTTGAATAGATTGCATTAATAAGACCTTGCATGCAAGCAAGGTCTCTACTTTTTCTTTAGATAAGAGAAAGGATTAATAATATTTGCTCCAATATTTGCATTGTTATAAGCCAATCCATAATCTTGAGAATCTAAATTTCCGTTTCCATCAATATCGCATATAACATATCCATTATTAACAATTGGGTCATCAGAATTTGCAGATACATAAATAAATGTAGCATCTGCTGATTCGAGATTGCCATTTTGATTAACATCACCACCCCAGATGAATGCATGATTATTATTTATAAACATTCCTCCATCCAAAGCAAATTGAGAGATGTGATTGTAAAAATCATATCTAATAGTATCAGTAGAGAAATCAACTGAATCACTCCAGGTTTCTATGCTATTTCTATGTTTAATTTCTATATAATGGTATCCGGTTATTCCTGCTGATAATGAAATTGTAATTAATCCATTATTATTTAGATTAACTCCATAAAAGACCGTATCAATAGGGAATGAAGAAAGAAGATCAGCAGAAATATTCGTTTTTCTAATCAAAACCGTAACAGTATCAACTGTAGTTCCAGAGAAATTTTTAAATAAATCACCGGTATCCCAATTTATACCAAGTGTTTGATTCATTAAGCCTGTAGAACTGTTAAAATACTCCTGAAGCATTGCTGTTAAATGTAGTATTTTTGAAGAATTAACATTAATGTAATGAGACGATGAAATTCCATCACCACAACTACTATGACCTTTAACGCTAATATTTCCGGAAAATGCAAGTGATGCATAATTAACCATTATTGAATTGGAAGAGCTTGTATCACTGTTGCCATTTGGAAATGTCCAGATATATGAAGTAGCATTTTGTATTGTTGGTACGGTACATACAATCACAGATTGACCTTGATATACTAAAGAATCTGTCATTATTATACCGGCACCTGCTGGTATAATGTTAATATTAAATATTAAAGTGGATGAAACTCCATAGCAATTAGTATTTTGTCCTCTAACTTTTATAGTGTCTGTTAACGGACTATTCCCAAAGTTAACAGTAATGCTATTTGAAGAGCTATTACCTGTTATTGATGCAGGTAATGTCCAGATATAAGTAGCTGCACCCTGAATAGGAGAAACTGTATAAACAACTCCTTTCTCCCCACTACAAACATTTGTTAATCCCGTTATAATTCCTGCTGTATCGGGTATGTGATTTATTGTTATTGGTAACGATGCTTCAATTCCATCTCCACATTTATTATGTCCTTTAACAGTAATATTTCCTGAAATTGCAGAAGTTCCATAATTAACTTTTATGTAATTAGTATTACTTATACCATTTGCTCCTGTTGGTAAGTTCCATATATAAGAAGTTGCATTTGCAATTTCAGGAACTGAATAGATAACACTATCTTGTCCCTGACAAACTATTGTTTGCCCAGTAATTGCTCCTGAAGGATCAGGTTGAGTATTAGTAACAATAATTGTATCGATTATAAGCCCTCCATTTCCACACGAATTATGTCCACAAACAGTAAGATACCCTGAATAAGAAGAAGTACTATAGTTTAATTTAATTGTATCAATTGAATTGCTTCCTGATGCACCTAAAGGCATCGTCCATATATAAGAAGTAGCGTTGTTTATATTTGTAACATTATATGAAACATTATTTTGTCCTTTACATACTATATTTTCACCGGTAATAATACCTGATCCCGAAGGTAAAGGATTAACATTAATAAAAATTGAAGAAGCAATTCCATCTCCCATCAGATTATGTCCCTTAACTTTAATACTATCAGAAATAGCATCGTTACCGAAATTTACAATAATGCTGTTTGTATTACTTGTTCCTGTTGCACCTGAAGGCAAAGTCCAGATATAAGAATCAACATTTGGTATAACTGGAATAGTGTAAACTACATTGTTTTGACCTTGACATACTGGATTATTTCCTGATATTATTCCGGAAGCAAATGGAAGAACCTGAGGATAAACATTCATTATAATTGGATTAGAATTTCCTCCTGAATAACAAGCTGAAGGAACTAATGTACAAGTTATTGTATCTCCGTTATTTGGTACATAAGTAAATGTATTTGTAAATAATGAATCTTTTAAACTATTATTTACATGCCATTTATAATTCTGACCATTTAAAGGATGGTCAACATTTGCAGTATAAGTTACCAAATAGTCTTGATATGATGGATTACTTGTTGCAACTATATTTATATTTTGAGTAACAGGAGTAATAGGTGAAGTTACTCCACTTCCACCCAAACTGGTACATCCATTGATGGTTGAAGTTACTGTATAAGTATTTGTATTATAAACAGTAATTGATGATGATGTTGCTCCTGTATTCCATAACAAAGAATCAGTTGAAGTGGTTGAAAGTATAGAGTATCCACACCCATTTTGAACCATTACAATTGGAGTAGGAGGTAGAGGAATAAGGTTAGCTGTACCATTTCCGAAGGCACTTGTACAACCATTTTGGGTTGTAGTAACAGAATACGAGCTTCTATTATATACAGTTATTGAAGATGTTGTTTCTCCTGTATTCCATAGCAATGGATCTAATAATGTAGTTGAAAGAACAGAATATCCACAATAATCCTTTACTGTTACAATTGGAGCTGATGGTGTTTGGTTTACTATAATTGATTTACTAGAAGGTGTACTATTACCACACAAATTAGTCCCTTCAACAGTAATAACTCCATTAACTGAATTAGTGTCGTATGAAACATTTATACTATTAGTTGAGCTTGTTCCAATAGCTCCGTTAGGTAATGCCCATAAATATGAAGTTGCATTGTCAATTGGGTTTATTGTATAAGTATATCCTGATTTATTTGAACATACAATTGGATCTCCAATTATTATACCTGCATCAGTTGGTATTGAATTAACATTTATCATTAATGCTGTGGAAGTACCGTTTCCATGTGAATTATATCCATATACTTTAATACTATCACTTTGAGTGTTATTGCCGATATTTACTATGATACTGTTAGTAATACTTGTTCCGATTACACCTGCTGGCAGTATCCAGTAATAATAATCTGCACCTGCTATTGGAGGAACTGTATAAACGACATCAGTCTGCCCTTTACAAACATTTATTGGTCCTGAAATTGTTCCTGCATCAGCAGGTAATGGACTTACAGTTATATATAATGAGTCGGATACTCCATTGCCACAATTATTATTCCCTTTTACAGTAATATTCCCGGATACAGCATTATTATTATAATTAACAGATATAGTATTTGTACTGCTTGTTCCTGTAGCTCCGACCGGTAATGTCCATATATATGAAGTAGCATTGGGGATTGCAGCTACACTATAAGTAATTCCTGTCTGTTCATTATGAACTAGTTGTTGTCCTATGGGAGTACTTGCATTTTCCGGAACATTAATAATATTTATCATTAATGAATCAGATGGCGTCTCACCACAATTATTTTTTGTAATAGCTATAATGTAAGCTGTTCCTATAAAGTTTTCATTCAAATCAACAGTTGCAGTTGTTGCCGATGTATTATTCCAGTTTATTGTTCCTGCTGATTCAGGATTGATTCGCCATTTATATGTTAATGTGGTATCATGAAGTTTAGTAGTTGTATAATTTATGTTTTGAGAATTAATACACAAATAAGTTGCTCCTATAGGTTGAGTAGTTTTTGGAGGTGCTACACAAATACTGAAGGTGTCAAGTTGAGTTGTACTCCAACGATTCAAAGAGTCTTTTGCTCTAATATATAAACTGTGAAAACTACTTGTAAGCATTGATAAATCTGCTGTAAAATTCGAAGTAATTTCCTCGTTATTTGCTGTAGTAACTGAAGTTCCATTCCCGTATCCCGGGTCTGTATCAAAAAAATATTCTAGTTGTGAAATATTAATACCAGTTGAAGGAGCAAGTTGGGTTAAATGAAATGGCATGTTTTGTGTTGTACTCCATTGTCCTTGATCGTCTTTTGTTCTGGTATACAAAATATGAAACTTTTCGTTTGTGTTTTGAAGAGGTATATTAAAATTAGTAGAAATAGTATCTGCAAAAACTGTGGTTAATTTAATTCCATTTCCATAACCGGGCTCTGTATCAAAAAAATATTCAAGTTGAGTAATACTTGTTCCATTTGTATTAAATTTATAAAATGAGGAATTGAGGGTCGAACTCCATCTGTTTTGATCATCTTTTGCCCTAATATACAAAGTATGAAATCCATTGGGAGTGTTTTGTAAAGGAACAATAAGATTAGTAGATGTTGTATTTGACAATGATGTATTAAACTGCGAACCATTTCCAAATCCTGGATCTGTGTCAATAAAATATTCCAATTGTGTGATATTTGATGTATTTGTTGAAAACTTATAAAACGGTACATTCTGAGTTGAACTCCAGTTGTTTTTGCTATCATATACTCTTATAAATAAGACATGGAAACCATTAGTAGCAGAAT
This sequence comes from Bacteroidota bacterium, assembly GCA_037134755.1. GTDB lineage: Bacteria > Bacteroidota > Bacteroidia > Bacteroidales > JACABE01 > JBAXLO01. The sequence continues at coordinate 40,928 of JBAXLO010000009.1, forward strand.
TTAAATCAACATTAAAATTAAAATTAACAATATCAGAAACTGGAGCTGTCAATTGAGTACCATTACCAAACCCAGGGTCATTATCAACAAAATATTCCAAATTAACTATACTGTCTTGTACATTTATGCTATCTGTTATTATTGATGAAGAAATTACTAAATCACTAAAAGTATTTTTCCCATTAACATAATAAAAAAAGCATAATATGGTAAATGTAAAGAGAATTTTTTTCATTGCTTTTATTTATTTTTTATTTATAATTAAGACAGGTTTATTCTTAATAATCGAAAACTATTCATAATTGTAATAATCATTTTTTTTATATAAGAATATTTTAACTTGTTTTAAATGATAAATAAAATAAGAATTTATTTAAACGATAATATTATTATTATTTAAATACATTCTTATTAATATGTATGCATTTTAAACATCTTAATTAATAATTGTTAATGAATCTTTGCTTTAACATTTACATCTAAACCTCCATTAGTAGAACCTGTTGTACTTGAAGTGTTAATCTCATATACCGAAGGACCTGCCGGAATTCCTGATAACACATAAGGCTGGGCTCCACCAAAAGCCCCACAATCAACTCCATTTATTCCTGCTCCTATAGCAGGTGAACCTGGTTTTAACTTACAGCTTCCATCAGTTGAACCTAATATTACATATACATTCGACATATCAACATTAAGTTGGTTATTGTTGCCTACCGGCAATTGCGAACCATTTGAAATATTATTTGAAAAAGCATTATTGGAGCCTAATATATTACCTCGATTTATTATATTATTTGTTATAAGAAAATTGTTAACATTTATTGCATCACCAATACTATAACTACCATTTGGACCACTAATAACATTATTAGTAATTGTTCCTGATATATTATTACCAAGTTCAATCGTTCGGAGTTGATAAATATTACTACCATTAATAATGTTATTACTTATTATAACATTATATATTGACGCTCCAGTATTATTAACGATTTCCCATTTTATATAATTTTGACAAATTAAGATATTGCTACAACTAATATTACTAGATAGATAAACTGCATAAAGTTTATTTTTTATAACAGAAATATTGCCACAAGCTATATTAATGCCATTAGTTATTTCAAGACCGGTAATCAAACTTCCGCTACTTCCATTATTTATTGTAAAATAGCCAAATTTAGCTGTTACAAGAAGTTTTTGAGTTTGTGGATTTTCAGATAAAAAATACCCCGGTCCTATAATAGTAAGAGGTTTACTTATCGTAATATCTCCATAACTTATTGTAGAGCCTTCCACAAAAATAGTGTCGTTGTCATTGGCTGTAGCATAAGCTGAATTCCAATCACTAAAATTGGCATTTATACCCGGATTGTTGTTTAAACGCCATTTAGTTGCATTTGCATTATAAGCAAGAACTAAAATAATTGAGAGTAAAAAGATTTTTTTCATTGTTTATTAATTTTATTTGTGAGTAAATAATTTTTCGGTAAAAGTACAAAAATTGTTTTTAAAATAACAAATTTATTTTATCAAAAACAATAATTTAGAATGATTACAAATAAGAATAGTCTCTTAAAACATTAATAAAAATAATGATTTTTGGGAGAGAGATAGTAATACTATATAGTATTATCAGTATTTTTGTATCTTAGCATGTTATAATGACTGTTATTATTGATGTTTTTGAGGTTATTAAAAAATAAACAACAATTTTCACAGAGAATATTATTCTTTCTAAAATAATAATTAATTGAATTAACAGTTGTAAATTAATTCTCGAGACATATATTACTCAATATAACAACACATTAACGATTGAAACATTTGTATCATATATTTTTGCTTATTGAAAAAACACTTTGAGCAACGATAAAAGCATTTGCCGATATGTAAAAAGGATTGTTCGCTATGTTAAAAGCATTAGTCGCTATGTTATAAGGACTGTTCGCTATGTAAAAAGGATTTGTCGCTATGTTAAAAGCATTCGTCGCTATGTTATAAGGACTGTTCGATATGTTAAAAGCATTTGTCGCTATGTTAAAAGGACTGTTCGTTATGTTAAAAGCATTCGTCGATATGTTATAAGGACTGTTCGCTATGATAAAAGCATTAGTCGGTATGTTAAAAGGACTGTTCGTTGAAATATTTGTAATAACACTTAAATCAACAATCTTGCTATATAAATATCAAACATATTAGTTTAAACTCCGAATAAAACGCTTCATTAGTCAAACATTTTGAACAATATTAAAAAGAGCCGATCTCAAACTAATGATAACGGCTCTTTGAATAGATTGCATTAATAAGACCTTGTATGCAAGGTCTTTACTTTTTCTTTAGATAAGAGAAAGGATTGATAATATTAGCCCCAATATTTGCAT
>JBAXLO010000010.1:0-42449 GCA_037134755.1 Bacteroidota bacterium
GATATAGAACTTTTTAAGAAATGTTTATTAGAACAAAAGTACAGCGAAAGCAGTATACATTCATATATAGTTTGTTTGAACCAATTTTACAACTATTTTAAAAAAAGTGGTGCTGATATTATAAGTTTTGAACTTGTAGAAAAGCATGTAAATTGGCTTATTAAAGATAAAGAAATAGGTGTAGCTTATCAAAAACAAATCTTAACATCGATACAAAAATATCATGAGCTGGTATTAAATCAATCAATAGAATTAAAAGCTATCCTGCCAAAGAATAATGAATTACAATTGCCAAATTGTTTGAGTAAAATTGATGTTAAAAATCTAATTGATAAAACTGAAAACATAAAGCATAAAGTTATCATTTGCTTATTGTATAGTGGGGGATTACGTCTATCAGAACTGCTTAATTTAACTATAAAAGATATTGATATAATAAATAACACCATACATATAAAAGAAAATAAAGATTTAAATGATAGGATAGTTAATCTTTCACCTGTTTTAATAGATTTATTGCCAAAATATTATTTAAAGTATAAACCTAAACTCTATGTAATAGAAGGAAGAAATGGAGAAGCAATAAATGAAAGAAGTGTGCAAAAAATAATACAAGCAGCAGGAATAAAAGCAGGAATAAAAGCACAAGTAACACCTAGATGCCTGCGTCATTGTTTTGCAACACATTTATTAGAAAATGGCACCGATATTCAATATGTTCAAGAGCTATTAGGACATAAATCGATTAAAACAACTGAGAATTATAATCACACTAGTGATATAACGAATTCTAAAATTAAAAGTCCTTTGGATTTGTTGTAGCTATCTAAAACTTTTACCCCTATAATATTTTCCATTAGTCCTGCATCTATAGCTTATTAATAACATAAAAGCTCGCCATTACTGACGAGCTTTTTTTTATTATTAGAACAAATATTATTATAATTCTGTTTTCCGAACTTCAAGTACTTTAAGTATTTTAAGTACTTCAAGTACTCTTTATTTATGGAGTTATATAAATTAGTTTAGTTGCTATAGTTGAACATCCCGTAACAGGATTAGTTTCTGTAACACTTATCTTCCATTCTCCATATACACAGCAAGGATCTAAGAAATGAACATTGACACAGTTTCGAGCACTTTCCGAGCAATAACCTTCTATTTTTGGCGAACTCCATGAATACAGATCTCCTACAACTAATGGTGTAGAATATTGATAAGTGGCTAACTTAGGAACGATATATGTATCAGAAGGGGAACCGGTAATTACAGGGAATGGAGCTGATTTAAGCGTCACACCATAAACAGTAGCTGTAGCAGCTGTACATCCATCAGAATTAGCATAGTTAACACTTACAGATTGTGATCCTTCAATATTCCATGTTACAGTAATAGTGTTTGTGCCTGAACCTTCAGTGATAGTTCCTCCCGGCACAGTCCAAACATAAGATGTGTTACCAGATTCTGTTGTGTAAACATTTCCTGTTGTGTTGTTGCATATTCCTGTTGGACCACTTATAGTAGGTACAGGTAAAGTATTTACTGTTATTGTCCATGTTCCAGTAGAAACTATTGGAGTTGTGTTGCAAGTATTATCATTTGCATATCTTTGGTAAGATGTTGTAGTAGTAAGAGGTCCCGCAGGAGTATAAGTAGATGCTGTTGCTCCACTGATTGCTGTAGCATAACTGTCAGCCGAGGATCTCCACTCATAAGTAATTGAATTATCACCACCACTGGCAACAGTTGTATTTCCTATTTCTGTAGTTGGATTAGTATTATAACAAATACTTTCGCCTGTTGTAGCTATGCTTCCTTCTGCGAAAGCATTATAAACTGTCATAGTTATAGGAAATGTATAGTCTGAATTACAAACATTACTGCCGATTGTTGAAACCGTTCTTCTCTGATAAGCGGTAGTGGTGGTTAAGGTTGGTGGCTGATAGTTTGCCGATGTTTCTGAAGCAATAGTAACATAGCTTCCACTTGCGTTGGTTTGCCATTCATATGTAATCGTTCCATCACCATCACCATAAGTTGCAGATGTTAAACCTGACGGAGCAGTGTTATAACAAATTGTTTGGGCTGTGGCAATAGCACCAGCTATTGGTGTTGACTGTACAGTTATAGTTATTGGAGAAGTAAAGTCCGAATAACAAACATTACTGCCGTTTGTTGAAACTGTTCTTCTCTGATAAGCGGTAGTTGCTGTAAGGGTTGGTGGTTGGTAGCCTGCCGCTATTTCTGAACTAACAGTAACATAGCTTCCACTTGCATTGGTTTGCCATTCATATGATATTATATTTGAACCTGTGCCTGCTGTGGCAGATGTTAAAGCAACAGGTGTTGTATTGTTACAAATGGTTTGGGCTGTAGCTATAGTTCCTGCTGTTACTAAAGATTGAACAGTTACATTAGCGTAACCTCCGGGTGTAGCATCACATACCCCGCTCTTTACTACTGCTCTGAAACTTGTTGTAGTGTTAAGGTTAGTTGCAGTATTGGTAGTACCTGTATTATTTATATCATACCAATGGTAGCCCATATCGTCAGTGTATTGCCATTTGATAACACTTCCCGTTTGACCACTTAGTGTCAATAAGGTGCTATTGGTGCCGTTGCAAACATTAGCTCCACCCGATATATTGCCACCATTTGAAGCTGCATTAACTGTTACATTATATACTATTGCAGAAGCTGCTGCACAACTGTTAACATTAGTGTAATTAACACTAATTGATTTAGCTCCTGAAGTATTCCATGTAACGGTTGCAGCATTCGTTGTACTTCCTGCTGTAATTATTCCTCCATCAATACTCCAGGTATATCCGGTCATGCCTGATTCGGTTGAATAAACATTTCCTGTTGAATTGATACAAACAGACGTAGTGCCACTTATTGTTGGTACAGGTAAAGAATTAACTGTAACTTTATATATCGTTGCTGATATAGCAGTACAACTATTAGTATTAATATAATTAACACTTAAAGAATCTGTACCAATAGTATTCCATGTAATAGTAGCTGTATTATCAGGTGATGTTCCACCAGCAGTAATAGTTCCACCACTTACATTCCATGTATATCCTGTCATACCAGCTTCAGTTGTATAAACATTACCTGTTGAATTAATACAAACAGATGTTGTTCCACTAATACTTGCTGTTGGCAATGGGTTTACAGTTATCACAGCATTTTCTGTTTGTATTTGCGAGCAATTAGCATCTGCTACACTTATTAAAGTGTAAGTATAAGTTCCATCTGTTGAAGTTGGAGCTGCTACAGTAACACTGTTCCCTGTAGTAGTAGTTACTGTTAGTTGTGAACCGGTGTTAATTTTATAAGTAAAGGTATAAGGTGCAGTTCCACCTGCTCCTGTAAAAGTCACAAGAGGTTCTGGAGCATCTTTACATATTGATGTTGTTCCACTGACTGATGCTGTTGGTAATGTGTTTACAGTTATTACAGCATCTCCTGCTTGTATTTGCGAGCAATTAGCATCTGCAACACTTATTAATGTGTAGGTATAAGTTCCATCTGACGAAGTTGGAGCTGATATGGCAACACTGTTTCCCGTAGTAGTTGTTACTGTTAAATTTGAACCGGTGTTAATTTTATATGTAAAGGTATAAGGCGATGTTCCACCTGCTCCTGTAAAAGTCACAAGAGGTTCTGGAGCATCTTTACATATTGATGTTGTTCCACTAATTAATGCTGTTGGTAAAGGGTTTACAGTAAAGTTCCCTACAACACCTGTAAATGGAGTAACACATCCTTGGACATTAATTGAATCTACAATTAATGAATAATTACTTGGAGTAAATCCAAAACTTTTAATTATTCCAATTCCGTTTCCATTCGGAATTACAGTTTCAAGTGCATGAACTATTGAAGTGCCATAATAAGCTGTATAATAAATAATATTATTAATACTTGGAAGCAATCCATTAGCAACAAAAGTTATACTATCATTAGCGCAATTTGGACTTGATATAGAACCTGTGGTAAAAGTTGGGTTTTGTCTATATAATATTTGCTTTGTAGGAGAGTAAACTATAGCACAAGTACCATTTTTAACAGATACTCTATATTTCATTGTATCGCTTAGCACTCCTGGGGAATAGCTTGTATTTGTATTAACAATGTCGGTAAATGTAGTCCATAAACCATTCAGATAGCTTGAACTTTGCCATTTCACAACACTTCCTGTTTGCCCAGATAAAGTAAGTAATGGGGCTTCTTTGCCATCACAAGTATAATTAAGTCCTGTTATTGTTCCAGCCACAGATGTTACATCTACTGACATTTTAAGCATGTTAGAAGAAACCCAAGAACTTTCACAGGTAACTTTTGCTTGTCTTCTGAACCAAGTGGTAGTAGATATTGAAGCAGGGTCGTAAGTGGCAGCAGTATAAGTGCCTACTGCTAAGTCAGAGAAATTGATACTATCAGTTGAACTTTGCCATTGATATTGTAAAGTACCTGTGTTGCCGGCAGGAAGTGATGTGCTTGTTAAAAGTGCGGGATTAAAGCTACCGCAAAATGCTTGTGCGTTTGCAATTACTCCTCCATTTGATGGATTTGCGCATGCTACAGTTGTAGTAAAAGTAACCTGAGCTCCATAACTAGTACCTGCATTATTAGTAGCATAAGCTTTTACATAATAAGTAGTATTAGCCGTTAAGCCTGTCATTGATGAAGTAAATGCTCCGGTTGAACTGTTTGAACCTTGTGTTGTTTTTGTAGTTAATCCTGTAGTTGGATTTGTAGATATACTCCATACCACACCATATTGGGTTGGATTGGGCACTCCTAAACTTGTTATATTCCCATTTCCTGTAGCAGTAGTCGATGCTATGCTAGATACTGCTTGAGTAGTAACAGTTGGAGCTATAGCACTAGTAGTAAAATTAACCTCTGTTCCATAACTTGTGCCTGCATTATTGGTAGCATAAGCTTTTACATAATAAGTAGTATTAGCTGTTAAACCTGTCATTGAAGCAGTAAATGTACCGGTAGCTGAAGCTGCTCCGTTGTCAGCTTTACTATCCGAAGTGGTTGGAGTACCTCCCGTATTCCAGCACACTCCGTATGCAGTAGGATTTGGTATTCCTAAACTTGTTATATTCCCGTTGCCGGTAGCAGTAGTTGATGTTATACTTGATACTGCTTGCGTTGTTACAACAGGTGCATCAGCTACATCATTAATAGTAATAATGAAAGCTTTTTCATAAAATAAGCTCCCCTGATCTGTGGAACGAACTCGTATAGAATAGCTATTCTTTACCTCAAAGTCGGGGCTGCTGGTGATGCGTAAATTGTTTCCACTGATATTGAAAGATGCATTATCTGTCATACCTGTTCCAGTTACTAAAGTATAAGTAAAAGTATTGCCTGCGTCAGGGTCTGTTGTACTTAAAGTTCCTACTGTTGAATTAGCTATAACGTTTTCGTTGATAGCTGAAGCTGACAAGACTATATCTGAAGGAGTTTCGTTTACATTATTAATAGTAATGGTAAATGCTTTTTCAAAATATAATCCTCCCTGATCAGTAGAACGAACTCGTACTGAATAGCTATTCTTTGTTTCATAGTCAGGGCTATTGGTAATCTGCAAATTGCTTCCACTGATATTGAAAGATGCATTATCTGTCATACCTGTTCCAGTTACTAAAGTATAAGTAAAAGTATTTCCTGCATCAGGGTCTGTTGTACTTAAAGTTCCTACTGTTGAATTAGCTATAACGTTTTCGCTGATAGATGAAGCTGATAAGGCTATATCTGTAGGTGAGCTATTCGCTGCTTGTGTTGTAAAGCTCAAATCAGAACTATAAAAATTAGACCCGCTAACAGCTACTAAACGAAAATGATAAGTTGTACCAGGGAGCAAACCAGATAAATTAACACTTGGAGTTACATTAACTGGATGAGTTGCCGAACTAGGTGATGGTGTTGCAGTGGAACCATAACTTGTAGTGGTTCCATATTGGAAATAGTAGGAACTTACATCTAAAACAGGCGTTGTAATAGTTCCACTTAAAGTAGCAGTTGTAGATGAAACAGAAGTTGCAGCATTTATTGTTACTGATATCCCAACTGCTTTTACAGTTTGAGTAAATGATACTATCAATAAAACTAAGAGAATAAGAAATGTAATCGATTTTTTCATACAATTTTTTTTAATTTGCCTACTATATTATTATTATTGGGTTTTCGGCTACTCCCTACTTAAGTTTGCAAATGTATGCTATAATATTCATTAATATTCGCACAAATATGTTAAATATGTGTTAAATATCTTGTAATTAAATGTTATTTTAATGTTAATATTAAAGTATCAAAACACATATTAGGCTAATAAAGTGTGATGTGTTGTTTTTAAAGGTGCTTTTATCATGAAAATGAGGTATTGTCAATTAATTTAATTATTGTACGTTTGCAGCATGATTAAATCACAAAATTAACAATTCGTCAAATTGCAAAATTATGAGGACCTATAGCCCTTATAAGAATGCAAAAATAACACCTCTAAGTTTTGGGGATAGCAACTCAATATTTAGTCTGTCAGCCGCTACTATAGTTTTAAGTCAAGATACCACTAAATATCCGGTGGATGCTTTCATTTACAATAATAATAAGACATCTTATAATATTAATGCCTTTGGTCAAACTGATGGTATAAGCAAAAATCCAATGGGTGTCATTGTGTCGCCACATAGTAAGACCCATGGAGTAATTTGCCATACTATTTCGCCACGTAATAAGACCCATGGAGTAATTTGCCATACTATTTCGCCACGTAGTAAGACCCATGGAGTAATTTGCCATACTATTTCACCACATAGTAAGACCCATGGATTAATTTGCCATACTATTTCACCACATAGTAAGACCCATGTAATAATTTACCATACTATTTCACCGCATAGTAAGACCCATGGAGTAATTAGTGTCTCTTACAATTTTGTACATGCGACCCATGGCATTATAATTCAGAGTAATGCTTTTGAAAATGTTAATAATCTTTTTTTAATACATTATAATATTTTAGAAACACCTCGAATCCGCTATGTGACCGCTACTCGTCATTAGTAGCCCCCATACTTTCAGCACACCAAGTGTTATGACAAATCTATGAGAGCATCCTAACACATTTCTTATTCTGTCAGGCAATGTCATTAAGTTAAGGTTTTGTGTAAATATTTTCCTTGCTCGTTAGGGCATAAATATCAATAGAAATTAAATTGAATCCTTTTTTTGCTTGTACGTAGGACATAAACATTATTCTAATAAAGAATTTATTGTTAATTTCCTACGGAAAATGATATAAAGAGCATCTTTTATTCTATTGATATTATTCTCCTACGGGGAAAATCTCTTAACTTAATGACATTGCCTGTCAGGAGAATTTAATTCAATTTACTGAACAATAAGTTTCTTATTAAGATTAATATTTTTGCTCTTTAAAGATATAAGATAAACTCCCGGAGATAAACCTTTGGTTGAAATATCATATTTAATACCGCCCTTAGAATTCTTCTCTATCAACAGCTTACCCTGTAGGGTAAATACAGAAATAGTATATTGCTCATTTCTACTTAATCCCATCATATCAACAATCACATGATCGTGTGTAACAGGATTGGGATAGATATTTAAATCTTGTTTGTCGGTTTCGTTTATACCAAACACAACTGTATATAACTGACTCTTTGGAATAACCTCTGCCCATTGATTGGAACTTTTCCAACCGAGAATACAAGTAGAACTTAAATAGTTTTCATAATATTCGAGCTTGATATCATACTTCTGCATACCATTTAAAGTAATGGTACCACTATTTACATAATAATTATGAGGAGTCCAGTTATTAATTATTAAAGAATTATCAACCCACAGCCTCACACCTTCTTCTGTAGAAGTGTAAAAAGTATATGTTCCGTCGTATCTTGGTTGCACTTTCCCTGACCATCTTACAGAGAAGTTAGCCGGATTTACACCAACAATAGGAGGTGTACCCATCCACTCAAAATTAACTATAGTATCTATCCTTGACGTAACAAGTGTATCAAAATTAATATTATTATAGTAAAAAGCATCCAAGCCATCGCCATCACCATTTACCGGATTTCCAATACAAGTAAAAATAAGCTTATCAAGATTAAAACTATTAATAGATTGATCGATATAAACGCGTATTACATGTTGCCCGACAGTTAAAAACACATTCTTACTCAAAGTTACCCAAGTTTGATTGCCACCTGTTGAAGTAACATTGAAAATTCCACTTCTATTTGTAGTATCTATCTCAACATGAAACTGACCGCCACCACTGGCTGAAGCAACTCTTGCATCAATCCTGTAGTCAGCAGAAGAATCTACAAAGACTGTATAGTTCATCCACTCGCCTATATTTGTATTAGTTACATCATAACCACCATCAGTGCATGCTTCAATATCCACACGCTCATTTGGACGGTATTGACCGCCTGTATTATTTGTGTCAGTATCATGATAAGCCACACCTTCGCCTCCTATATCAAAATTTTCAGCTTCTACTGTGCCGGGTATGTGTATCATACTTCCAAAAGAAGAACTATTCTGAGCTTCACCGAATACCTGAAATTCGTATATTCTTGCTGCATTATCACTACCTGAATTAGTAACTAACAAACGTACTCTTCGTGCTTTAAATGGTGTAATTGATCTATCCGTAATGTTTAAAGTGTTATTAAAAACAGTATCCAAAGTTATCCAACCACTACCATTAGGTACCTGAAGAGCAAAACTTTTAGTAATATAACCAGTTGCTTCACTTCCTGCATGAACCACTCTCCAGCGACAAATAGTAATTGAATCAACCATATCAACATCTAAATATTTATTGCCAGCCGTATTGTGACACCACTTAGTTGATTCATCACCATCAACACCTTGAGCAGGAGTTTCGGTAGTTGCACATTGTCCTGAAGCGGTTGCAGGTTTAAATAAGGTTTGATTAATACTACAAGTAGTTGAAATTACTGAATCTAGCGCAGGAATATCTTTAATTTCATTAGCATTTGTAATATCATCGTTTTCGTTATTTGCCAGAGTAAGAGCAAATATAGCAATCTTATTATTTACAGGAAGCGTAAGTTCGGTAGCACCTGCCGGAAGGACTATACAATATTTATAAAGGTAAACAAAAGAGTATGCTTCGTTGGTATTAGTTAATCCATTGTGTCGGTGAGTACCTGTCCACGCAATGTTATCAGTTTCAAAGTAACTTGTTGAATAAGCTCCCCCTGCCTGACCAACAAAACCTGAGAAATATTGAACTTCCATGTTATATGGAGTATTATTTATGTAGAAAGTACCTGTTTGATTGCCTAAAGAAGAAGAAGCAAGTATATATAATTTCTTAAAATTGGATGCACCTGTTAATGGAATCTTGTTTCCGTTACAACGAATGATATTATTAGCTCCTGTGTACTTAGGTCCCATCTTAAAAGCGACTCCATCAGCAATAATCGTGTCTGGAAGAAGCTCTGCAGGGTAAGTTATATGATTTCCATCGAAGTTTCCATCAGCTCTGTTGGTGTCATACGTAATTGCATCATCACCATAATATAAATTTATAGGGCTGCTTACAGGATTAGTCAGAGGAGTTGTAGATGGAGCAAGTTTTACACTAAAAGTTTTTGGTTGGAATGGAGTTAAACTCAATGTTAAAGAATCTCCACTATAATTAGCAGTGCCTATTACTTCCTCGATACCATTTGTTTCACTTGCAGATAATATCTGAGAGCAGAACTTAATTTTCACATTGTTTGCCGCTAGACCTTTTGTTTCATAAACTCTAACTATGAATTCATCAGTTCCTTCAGCTTTCTTTAATTCTTTAATTGCGATTTGAGGATTGTCAACACTTGCAAAAGAAAAACTTTTACCTAAACCACCATCATGCTTTGGAGCTTCAAAAGAAATTAATGGCTGGTTCAATTTATCAGCTTCCCAAACAGTATTTGCATCAAAATATCTCCCCGCATGACCGTATAATGAATAAGTAAAAAGTTGTTTATACTGATCTTGATTCGCTTGATAAGTAAAACTAGTATTAACTCCCGGAGTATGTATTAATGACAACCTTAAAACATTATTAGCAGGCTTGTCCCATCCATATTTACAATCGTTAAATATTGAAACACCATAAGTACTGTCAGTACTTGTTAAATCAGCCCATTGTTGAGCAGGAACTTCATATTTAGAAGAGGTATTATTATTACGTTTAATAGCACCTATACCTAAATCGTAAGTTGCATAAGGATTGGATACTGTTAAAGGGAAAATTGCTTTTAATAAAGAATTTTTTGTCTGCCAATCAACTGTCGTAACGAAGTCAATTCTTTCTTTGGGACCCCAGTTAGTCAATCGAAGATATTCTGTAAATGTTGAATTGCCTTTAGTTCTTACTATCTTTAACGAAGCTCTTAACAACCCATTCTCTTCAATAGTAATTGTAGGAGTACCATCAACATAATTCTGTGGATTAACACTAATAGCACTATATTGAATTTCCCATGAAGGCCATGAATTAGACTGGTCAGTAAACATACCTAATCTGATAGGGCTACTAAGCAATTCTTTGTTACTATAACGTTTATCAAGGATTGAGGAAACATCTCCATTAGCATTTAAAGTAACTTTATAAACAGCATTTTCAATGATATTTGTAGTTATATTTAAACTGCTAGTAAAACTTGAAGGTGTTGACGATGTTCTAACATCGTAAACTTCATAACTTAAAGATTTAACAGTTGCATCAAAAATAAATTTAATGGTTCCATTTCCAAAAGACAATATCTGAGCAGGAACTTCAATACCGTCTTTATTATAAACCCTCATATAAATAGGTGGGATAATACTTGCTGATATAGTAGCTTCAACTATATCTTCTCTGTCAACAGCAAGTTGATTATAAACTATTATCGAATTTCCCTGAGTTTGTGTGTTAAGTCCTCTGATAACTGCACCGGAAGCATTTGTAAGTGCTGTAGCAAATGTATTCTGACAAACAACTTCGTCATTCTCCGAGAAAGTATATGCCTGAGTAATACTAGTTCCTGTAAGGTCGTCATGGAATTGATGCCAGATAATCCTATCCCATGTACTATTTAATATTTCTGTAGGATAGTTTAATCCACCTAGCCATTGTGCCATAACAGAGCTTCTTTCGGTAGCTGCACCTAATAATTCATTCTTTCTGTTCCATCTTTTCATTGCTGTATGAGATGTATAGCATCCTGTACCATGAGTTGCCATTAATAATTCTCCATTATAAAGTGTAAAGTCCGACCATTGGCTTTCCGGAAATATTCTGAATAATGTATCTGATGTTGCGGGGATAATTGTTAAAGGTCCTGTGCCGGCAATACTCTTTTCCAGCCAATAAACAGAAGCTGTATCCGGTGCTCCTCCCTGATCACCTGTTCCGTAGTATTGTAAACCTACATAATGTCCGCTTTGGGCACCTTGTGCATTAACTGCAGTTAATATACTACTGCTATTACTCAAGTCGGAAGTTATTGTAGTAGTATATGCTCCCGGTTTTAAAGCTGCCATTATTTTTGCACCATCTACTCCCTGCCAGATGCCGATATCAAAAGGTACTGTAACTGAAGAACCCCATGAAAGTTTTTGAGAAGAAAATCCTAGTAATCCACAATGCTTAGCAATTGTAGGTAATGCGTAACCAAATCCGAAACAATCAGGTAAAAATATGTCATAACTCTTCTTACCAAACTCTTTTTTATAAAAAGTTTGTCCTAATAAAACATTCCTAAAGAAGGATTCAGGAGATGGTATGTTAACATCATTAGCATCTAACGAACTTCCTGTAACATGCCATCGTCCGATAGAGTTATAATATTTTAATGAATCATAAAGAGCAGGATAATACTCTTTGGCAAACTTATAAATAATAGCTCCCTCAAAATTAAATTTATAATCAGGGTACTTTGCAAACAAAGCAAAGTTCTTTTGCAATGTCGCAAGCACATCGTTATTGATAGTTCCTTGAACGGTCCAGTTCCATTGCGTATCAAGGTGAGCTGTTGATACCATGTAAACATTTTTCTGCGAAAAGCTATTAGTTGCAAAAAGTAGGCAAGTAATAACAAGAACAACTATGTTGTAAATTTTTGTTTTCATTAAAAAAGTTATTTTAAATTTATAATAACACTTATGAATAATAAAATATTCATTAAACTTATGACAAAATTAATCATAATTTAGTTGCCTCAATATTAAATTTTCATTTTTAATTTAATATTCAGACATGAATAATTAAAGGATAAGGGTTTAGTTATTAAATATATTTTTAAACTATCTCCATTTATTATGAAAATCTTAATATTATTTACAAAATAATGTTGTCTATTTTAAATATAATTTTAACGAGCTGATATATTGCTATATAATTTTATTAAATAATATTCTAAATCTACTTTTGGATGATTTATACAGGCTTTTTATATATGTAAAGATGCATTTAATCATATCTTTATCAACAAAGCAATCTAAATTATAAAAAGAAAAAGATATATATATGATAAATAATATGTAAATATATAGATATATATCAAATCAATCATTAGAAAGATAAAACCTATTGACAAATATCCAAAAAGCAATTATTGAGAATGATAAATGTGTAGAATTCGAAGTGGGATCTATGATGGGCAAAGTGATGTTAATTTATAAGGGCTAAGGGACTGTTAATTATTTCTTATCTGTATCTATATTTTTAAGTGCTATAGCTTCGAAAAAAGTATATAATAAATAAAATAAAAAATACCAGATTATAAATGGTATTGCCTCTTTGGGATGCAAAAAAACATAAAGCATCAAAAGGATTAAAAGTAATGCTAACTTCGAAAACGTTAACAACATATAACTAGAAGTAAAGCGGATAAAGCTCTTGTCAATAGATTTTAAATGTAGATAATGAAAGATAAGAGTTAGTGAAAAGAAAAATGGCACAAGAAACGGAACAGCCGGAGAAGTATAAATCTGAGGCATTAAATAATTGATAGTGATTGAAACTGCTGCAATAGCAATAGAAAAAACTAAGAGTTTTTTTAAGAAATCGAGATACACAGATTTCATTTAATTAGTATTTACTTTTTATTGTTTAAAAGATCTTTAGTAACAGAGTAGATAGCTATAACAACTGATAATATTGATAGAATAACAACAAAGATATGTTTATCATTCGTTAACCATTTGTCCAACTCATAACCACCCAGTACACCTAGCAGCATAATAGCTATCATCTGAAAAGCAATGCTCGAATACTTTGCGTAATCGTTAAGTGGTTTCCTTTGCTTGTTGGGATTCATTCATTTGGTTAAAAGAATTGGATTTGCCTGTATTCATACTGCAAGAGCCTGAGAATTGTGCACCGGGTTCTATTGATAATTTATTTACAATAATATTACCGGTTAACTTAGCAGTGCTTTTTAATGCTAATAGTTCCTGAACGCTAATATTTGCCTTAACACTTCCTGAAAAATCAGCATTCTGACAAGATATCTCTCCTTCTACTGAGCCTGTTGCTCCAATTACTAATTTCCCTTTAGCAGTAATAGTTCCGGTTAAGGTTCCATCAATTCTAAAGTCGCCGTTAGCAATAATATCTCCTTTTACAATTGTTCCGGCACCTAAAATGTTTATAGATGAGGAATCAATTTCTATTGGTTTAGCCATATAACAAATTATTTATTGTTGTTAAATAAAAATACAAATTTAACACAAAAAATTGTATTAACAGTACTTTTATAAGAATAAATTATCTTAGAATAGGATTTATTTCTTTAAGTAGTTGTCTTTAAAAAAGCTAATGTAACTATCAATATCTTTTACCTGATAAAATGTTAGATAATTTTCGGACGATATTACAAACACATTGTAGGCTTCCAGATTTAATGAACTAAAAATATAATCATTTTCTTTGATAGTGTTAAAATACAACAACGCATCTTCACCGGTAGCACATTTAGATACCGTAATCATGTGCGTGTTTTTATCAAATATAAGGCTTGTAACAGCTAAATTACTATTGGAATAATACTTTCTGTTAAAATCGGAAATCTTAATCTTTAAAGCATTCACATTTATCTTTGTAGCATCAACTAACATTACAAAGAAATGCTCCCCATCCTGGCTAACCTTAAATATTCCTTTTGATATAGTATTAGTGACAGTTTGGGTGTTTGCAACCTCATTATTCTCTTCTTTTTTCTTTACTTCTTCAACGACTTCTTTCTTAGTTTCAACTATTTCCTTAGTCTCTTTGGTCTCTTTCTTTATAGGTTGTTCTTTAGTTGTATTTTCCTTTTTATTCTTCTTACCTTTAGGCTTTTCTTTTTCAGTTGAATTATTAGTGATAGTATAATTACCACCCAAATCCAAATCTTTTCCTTTGGTTAGATAAGCAAGAGCCAGTTTAGCCATTGGTAATATATCACTCTTAGGGAAATTATTAATATACTGATTCAAACCTGCAATTAAAGAATCTTTACCTTGTATTTTTCCATTTGAAAGTACTTTTAGATACTCAAACTTTGGGAACATCTTACTCTTTTTATATTTAGATAAAGCTGTTTGATAATTTGTAAGAACAAGATTGTAATTTTGATTATTAAAAGCTTTGTAAGTCTCCTCGTAGTATAAAGAAGATTCATTATTTTTTGCCTGAATCTCTTTATAATAATTAGGGTCAAGCAGTATTTTTGCATAATCGCTTTCAGGGAACTCTGTTAAGATTTTACTCTTATATACCTCCATATTAGTTTTGTCTTCAAGATCTTTATACACTAAATAGGATTCAAAATAAGAACTTAACCTATTCTTTGTTTCAGGAAATCTTCTTAGTAAAGTATCAAATGATTCTATAGCTTTTTTATGATCCTTTAGACCTTCAAAATAAATAAAGCCGGCATTATAAAGGGCCTCTTCTATTTTGTCATTCGATTTGCTAAGCTTTTCAGCGGTTAAAGGAACATCTTTTAAATAAAAGTTCTTATCTTTAGGATTTGATACAGCTTTTAAAGTGTCTTTCCCTTTACCATCTTTAGTACTTTCATCTTTATCTTTATTATCGCTTAAACCATCTCCAAAGTCAACAGTTTGTTTGTTACTTATTCTCCAGTTATCTTCTAGTTTTCGTTTACCCCATTTCCTTTGGAAATCACTAAAACCAAAACTCATAGTAGATGGATTATAAAAATACCATTCGCCTGCATTACCACCTGGAAGTCGGTTATTACTCGAGATATTAGACATAGGTATTTGACTCAAAAGTAGTTCTTCTTCTTTCTTTCTTTGTTCTTCTTTAACAATTTCGGCAATTACTGCAGCTATCTTCTTGTCTCTTTCAGCAGGACTCATTTTTGCCATAGCTTGCAAACTATCCTGTACTATAACCATCATAAGGTTTTTAACTAGATCAGTAAGTACTTCTGTTTTGCTCTTAACTAGCTCGTAATTCTGATAGGTCTTAGGCAAAAACATCATCGTACTATCATAGTAATATTGAGCGTTTATATATTCAGGTATCTCAAAATAAAGATCAGCCAGCTTTAAAGAAGATATAGCTTTTTGATAATTATTACCGCTACTTGAACTTACTGATAACTTAAGATATTTTATTGCACTTGGTTTGTCTTTATCTCTTAAAGCAACTTCTGCTAAAGCATAATAAATCTGATCAAGATATTCCTTATTCTTCTGATCTTTTACCATCTTCATAAGTTTCTTAACGATGTCTTTGCTATTGCCTTTTGTTGCATCATAACTCATCGCAAGATTAATCCTTGCATTAAAAGCCATTTCGTAAGGAGGATTCCTTTTAATTACTGATTTATATAGATCAGTTGCTCTTTGCAAATCACCTGTTTTTTGATATATCTGAGCAAGAATAAATTTCAGTCTTGTTTTAGTACTCTTTTTATGTGTATGTTCAATTGCCAGAATTAAATAATCGATAGCCGGCACATAGTTTTCTTGTTTTACATAAAAGTCAGCATAATCCATAGCTAAATCTCTTGTTAATGATTTAGATGCTTCGCCTTTATCCATCTTATTCTTTACCTGATCAAGGAATGATTGTGCCGATTCAAATTCGTTGAGTTGATTTTTGCATCTTGCAAGCCAAAGCATAGCCTCATCTTTTTCGGGAGCAGTTTTGTATTGACTTATAATAAAATTAAAAGTGCGAATAGCTAATTTGTAATCCTGTTTGTAAAACTGTGCCTTACCCATCAGCAGATAAGCAGGTGGTATCCATTTGATATGTTCTTTCCCTTTTATATATATGGAGTGTAATCTAACAGTCTTAGCAGATTTTTCAACTGCTCTATCCATTTGAGGGTTTACTTTTTGTGCTTCTTGCTTTGTTCCAGTTTGAAATACTGGTAATACTCTGGCGTAATTATCTTTGTTTGATTTAGCTAACTCAGCAACCCCGTCTTTAAGACTTTCGTTACCATTCCACCAAACATTATAGTGAGCGGTCATATTATGATAAAACCGTCTTGTAAATGTATTCTTCTTCGTCGAACATGACGAAGTGAATAACATTACAAGGATGACTGATATAGTATAGTATAATTTCTTGTTGCTCAAATTTCGTTTCCTAATATTATGTATTAACTCATTTTTTGCAAAATTATTTTATTTTTTTGATTTAATAGACATTATTTTTAAAATAAGTACAAAAAGAGATTAAAAAATGGGTTAAATCGAAAATTAAGTGATTTGATAGAGCTTGTTTTATTTATCTTACAAAAAGCTACTCACCTCAACAAAGGTTATTTTCAATCCGGATTTTGTTATTTATCGTTGTCTTTATTAAAATAATTTATTAGATACAATCTAAACTTCATAAAGTGTTAAATAGATTAATTGTAAATAAAAATTAACGATAAGTTAAATGTCTTTTAAAATAATTTTTATTTGTTTTGATTTTAGTTCTTCTGATAATTTAGTTTCCAGTTTCTCAGTCTTATATATAGTAATTTCTTTTAGATTAGGAATTGTTGTGATTGCATTAATGTTCTTTAAATTACCGTTTCCGAAAAATTTTTTTTCGATTGTAGGATGTTTTTTTAACGCAACTAAATCTAATTTTTTAAATCCTGAGCAAGTATTTAAATAACTTAAATCTAATATTTTTAAATTTGTTAATTTCTGTATTCCATCAATACTCGACAATTCCATATAATTACTTTCTCCACCGGTCTCTACATCAATAATGTTTTCAAAAAACAAATCAAAATTTAAGTCGTGTTGTAAAGTAGTAATGTCAGTTAGCATAATAAAGTTTTTTATAGATTTATTACCATGGACATTTTTGGCTTATTATCTATATCTTGTCCCTCTTAAAAAGAAAAATTATCCAAGTTATAAAAGAAAAGTAGAGTTTATTAATCTGATGCTTTATATTTCATATTTTAGTATAATAATTTATTTCATAGATATTTTTATTATTAATAAAAGATAAAATTAATTCCATGTTAGACCTAAGGGGACGCTAGGTCTTTTAGTATTAATTAATATTCCTTTAAATCAAAAAAGCTCGCACTAAACTAATGATGAGAGCTTCTTAAAATCTTCCTTAGTCTTCTCTTTTTTTCATAAAACTTAAAATAATTTCTAAATTTATTTAATTTTAAAACACATTTTAAAAAAATTCCGATTATACAAAAGAATTTAATTATTTCGTTAAATATACTCCGATTACACAGTATCTTTTTTTGGTTTAGGATAATCGGAGCCGATTATACCATCCCCCAAAAAAATAGCATAAAATCGGAGCCGATTTTACCATCCCATAAAAAAAGATGCATAAATCGGAGCCGATTTTACCATCCCGCGAAAAGATATGCACGAGTCGGACTCTTTATGAATGTTTTACAAAAACAAGGAGAATTTAGAAGTTTTGTGTTTGGAAATGCTTATTACCTATTTCAGCTGTCGTAATAGTTAAGCTTAACAATAATTCTTTTAGATATGCCAGAGTTATTAAATAAAGAAATATTAAATAAATCTATACGTTTTATATTATTTTGTGATAAAAAAGAGTAAGTTTGCATTAAAATATTAAAATAATATACCAATATATATGTCAAGGAGTATTCATACAACTTATGCTGATTTAAAAGAATTGACTAAAAAAGAAATCGAAGAGCAATATGTTGACCCAGATTCTGATTTGGCAAAACTTGGTCATAAATCTTTTATAAAAAATGAAATAAAAATTACTCGAAAGAATAAAAAAATTGCAGAAGATTTAAAAAAGAAAAAACGAATTATAATATATCATTGCTACAAGCGGAATTTTAAAACAATAAAGAAAAGAAAACGCAACAGCAATAAAACAAAATAAAAAGGGATGAAAAAGAAACTTATTTTCGCAATATTACTTTGTATTATATTTAATTATATTAAAGCACAAAAGAAAAATGATTGTAAAGATGTAGGAATAAAATATGATACTATTAATTATATAAATAGAAAAGTTATATCTGAGGTTACATATTGTATCGATACAAAAAAGTTATTATTTGGTCAATCGTTTTTCGATAATAAAGAAGAATGTGTTTGTTTTGAATATTATTATAATAAAAACGGGAGATTAAAAAAGATAATTTATTGGACATTTCATTATAATAAATCTGGTTATGATACAGATAATAAATATGCAATAATTAAATTTAAAGGCAAAGACAAAACAAATTATCATTCAAAGAATATAAAATTTACAATTGAATTAGCTAAAAGAATTGCTCAAATAAATTATAAAACTTATTTACTCTTTCCCATTTAAAAGAAACTTTTATGATTTCAGAAAGCATCAAACACAAAGCAATTGAAATAATTTCGGAGCATACAGGCAAGCAAATCCTTAAGCTCGAATCACAAGCTATAAGTGGAGGCGATATTAATGCTGCATGCAAGCTTACAAATGGCTTGGATACTTATTTTATTAAATATAATGATGCCTTTAAATATCCGGTAATGTTTATGGTAGAGGCTATGGGTTTAAATGTACTTAAAGAAGCTAATGAATTGTATATACCTGAAGTAATTGGCTATGGTGAAGCCGAAAAAGATGCTTTTCTTATCTTGGAATACATTAATCAGGGTGTAAAAATTGATAACTTCTGGCATGATTTTGGACATCGTCTTGCTTGTCTTCACACACATACAGCAGAATCTTTTGGTTTGGATAACGATAATTATATAGGTTCGCTCCATCAGTCAAATAATAAGCAGACTAATTGGAGTAGTTTCTTTATTGAAGAAAGACTTTTGCCTCAAATTAAATTAGCCAGAAATAAAGGAGAGATCAGAAAGTTAACTGTTGATAGATTTGAGAATTTCTTTAAATATATTGATGAAATCTTTCCTAAAGAAAACCCCGCGTTAGTACATGGAGATCTGTGGAATGGCAATTATATGATAGGCTCTAAAGGAACAGCAGCACTTATAGATCCGGCAGTATATTATGGGCATCGCGAAATGGATATAGCCATGACACAATTGTTTGGAGGTTTCCCAAAAGAGTTTTATGAAGGTTATAACGAAAGATATCCAATGGAAAAAGACTGGAGGAATCGTATGGATTATTGCAACTTATATCCCTTAATGGTGCATGTTAATTTATTTGGCGGAGGATATCTCCATTCTGTAGAGAATATTATTAATAAATTCTGATAGATTACTTAATTAAGAAAGTCTTATATAACAAAAACAAACCAAAAATAACTAACAAAATACCAACACAACGATTGACCCATTTAAGCACATTATCGTTAAGATAATTCTTAATACTGTGAGCAATAAAACACTTTAAGATATCGGTACCAAAAACAGAAAGTAAAGTAGCAGAGAAAAACATCAAAGCGGCTTCAAACTTATTAAAACCAGTATATTCTGCAGCAATGCGAGTGGTGATAATACCAACCCAAAACACCCAATACAACCACACCGAGGGATTGGCAATGTTTAAGAAAAATCCTTTAACAATAAAAGTAATCATGCCGGGTTTCTTAACCTCAACATCGCCTTTTTCAGTTACATGTTGCTTATGCTGAAAAGTATAAATACCAAAGCCAATAAGCATTAAACCTCCCATAGAGCCAACATAAACAGAATTATTAGGATCGCTTACCAATTGGGATGCCCCCAAATAAGATAAAAACACTAAGGCCAAATCGCTGATAAAGATACCCAACGCCAGAAATGCACCCGATTTAAACCCTCTGTGGATACTGGTTTGCACCAAAGCAAAAAAAGCAGGACCAATTAATATTGCGAGCGTTAAACCGAGAACACAACCCTCAAACAGTAGATGCAGCATATTTTATTTATTTTATAATACTAATAATTTATTAAACCCGAATTATAAATTCTTATTGTAATTTTTAAGAAATTCTTCCCAATCTGCTAATTTCTCACTCTTTAAAACGCGAGGGAATTTAGTTTGCCCACCTTCTTTACCATGTTGTTTTAACCAATCGTAAAACACATGCGATGGATAAGTTTCAACAAACACATCCTTTATAGCAGCTATTCGCTCAACCCTATAATCATCGTTTAATTTCTTTAAATACTCATCAATTTTAGCACTTGCAAGGGTAGGATCAAGATTGTCATCGGTTCCCAGAAACCATTTATGCGCAAACATATTATCATGCTCAATACCACAAACAGTAAACTCCTTTACCTCTACATTTAGCTTGTCGCAAAGCATTTTAACAGCCCTGTTCATGTTTTCTTGCGAAAGATGTTCTCCACAAATATTAAGAAAATGTTTAGTACGACCGGTAATAACAATCTCACTCAGTTTTTTAGAAGTAAACTTAATAGTATCACCTATTAAATAACGCCAAGCACCGGCATAAGAAGATATTAACAAAGCATATTCTTTATTTTCTTCAACATCTTTTATAGTTAATGTTTCAGGAAATTCAAGTATATTTCCTGATGAATCGAAATTCTTTTCATTAAATGGAACAAACTCAAAAAACAATCCATTATCACAAACCAATCTCATCGAATTAGTGTTAGGACGGCTTTGATAAGCTAAGAAACCTTCAGAAGCCAGATATGTTTCCATGTAAGTTAAAGGTCTGGCCAAAAGTTTTTCAAAACCTTTCTTATAAGGTTCAAAAGACACACCCCCATGAACATAAATGGACAGATTAGGCCAAATATCATGTATAGTTTTTACTTTATAATGAGCAATGATTTTCTCCATTAATATCTGCAACCAAGCCGGCACACCTACAATTACACCTATATCCCAATTACTTGCATTCTTTACAATTTCATCTAGTTTAGTACTCCAATCTCTTTCTTTAGAAATTCTTTTACCGGGTTTGTAAAAATGCTCAAACCAAAAGGGAATATTACCTGCTGTAATACCTGAAAGATCACCTTCATAATATGTTCCATTATATTGAAGATGCGTACTTCCGCCAAGCATAAGTATACCTTTTTCATAAAACTCGTTAGGGAAATCATATTTAGCTAATGAAATTAATTGACGGATACTGGTCTTTTTAATAGCCCTTAACATATCGCTTGTAACAGGAATATACTTGCTTGAAGCCTCAGAAGTACCTGAACTTAAAGCAAAGTATTTAACTTTACCCGGCCAGGTAACAAACGCTTCACCATGTAAGGAGCGATACCACCACTTCGAGAATATTGAATTATAATCATGAACCGGTACTTTTTCTTTAAAAGCTTTTACTACATCGTCTGCTTTCAAAAGTTCCATAAAATCGTAATGCTCGCCGAAAGTAGTGAAATATGCCTTCTTAAGCAATTTTTTAAGTACTTTGCGTTGTGCTCTTTCAGCATTAAACCTACGGCGATTTTCGATAGGAATGATGCTTCTTAACTCAATTGCTCTTTTAATAATCGAACCTAATATTGGCATTTATTTTAGTATTATTTGAAAGTGTAAAATTATAAAAAATTTTAAATAATAACAGTAATTTAATTTAATAGAATTAATTTTTGTACTTTTATCGACTATTTCAAACGATTATGATGCAAAAATTAAAAAGGATTTCAATAATTATTCTGATTATAATCAGTTCGTTAATTCTATTATTTGGGATTTACTTACTTTTCTCAACAATTACAAAATTTAAACCACAAGCAGAAGAGAATCTAGAGTTTAAAGGCGAAAAAACATTAAATAAAATAGAAGATGAAGAATTATCTGTTTTGTCATGGAATATCGGCTATTGTGGATTAGGCAAGGAAATGGATTTCTTTTATGATGGAGGCAAGCAAGTAACACCCCCAATGTCAAATTATCAAGGATATTTAAATGAAGTTTTAAACACTATTAATAAATATACTTACGTTGATTTTATGTTTCTTCAGGAAGTTGATATAAAATCTAAAAGAAGTTATTTTTCAAATCAAGAGAAATTAATATCAGAGTTCCTTCCTGCTTTTGGTTACGCTTTCGCGAAGAATTATGATGTGCAATATGTTATTATGCCTCCAACCAGCCCAATGGGAAGGGTTAAAGCCGGTTTAATGTCATTAACCAAATATCAACCAACAGAACTAAAAAGAATTTCATATCCATCTTCTTTTTCTTGGCCTAAGAAGTTATTGATGCTCGATAGATGTATGTTATTAGCAAGATATCCATTAACTAATGGGAAGGCATTAGTGATGATAAATACACATAATTCTGCTTATGATGAGGATGGAACTTTAAGAAAAGTAGAACTCGAAAAACTAAAAACTATTATTACCGGCGAATATGCTAAAGGAAATTATGTTTTAGTGGGTGGTGATTGGAATACGAATCCTCCGGGCTTTGAAACAAAAACTAATTTTAAGAATGATAAAAAAGAACCTATAAATCCTGCTATAGATATTAATTATATGCCTAAAGATTGGAAATGGTTTTATGATAATACTATACCTAGCGAAAGATTTACTGATGAACCTTATATTAAAGGTAAAACTAAGACTACTATTATTGATTACTTTTTGGCATCACCGAATATTGAATTATCAAGTGTAAGAACTTTAGATTTAGGCTTTGCAAACTCAGATCACAATCCGGTATTATTAAACTTCAAATTGTTGAATTTATTTAGTGATACTTTACAGGCAAAACATTAAATCGACACATCATAAAAACCTAAGTAAACAAGTCCAGATATTTATCGAGAGTATTTATTATTCTTAAAAAAAGAATAATAAATTTAACATCTTTTCGTTAAACAAATATCAATTAATTTAGACCCAATTTAAATTTAATTATTGCAACTGAGATCAAAACTATTATAATGGAAATCAATTTAACAAAATACTAATGAAGAAAAAGAAATGGTATGTTATAAGTGGCGTTGTAGTTGTACTTGCAGTCCTCTGGTTTTTTACCGGTAGAGGACCAAAGAGTAATGACACAATATTTGTCCCTATTAAAAAAGGAAATTTCGAAGTAAAAGTAACAACCACAGGCGAACTTGAAGCCAAAAGTTCAGAAGAAATATATGGCCCTTCCGCATTAAGAACCATTGGTATATGGCAAGTAAAAATAAGTGATATTATTCCTGACGGAACTGTAGTAGATTCGGGACAATATGTTGCAGCTTTAGATAAAACAGAGATTAGTAATAAAATAAAAGATGTTCAAACGGAGTTAGAGAAGCTCGAATCGCAATTAACTCGCACAAAACTTGACACTTCTTTAGACCTTAGAAGTGCAAGAGACGAATTAATTAATCTAAAGTTTGCAGTAGAAGAACGCCAAATAGTACTTGACCAGTCAAAGTACGAACCACCGGCAAGTATTCGTCAGGCAGAAATAGATCTTCAGAGAGCTCAAAGAAATTATGATCAGGCTGTGTCTAATTATAAGCTCAAACATAGTAAAAATAATGCTTTAATGAATGAAGTTACGGCTTCTTACGATCAATCTAAGCGTAAGTATGACATGCTTGGGAGCGCATTAAATGAATTTACTGTAAAAGCACCCAAGTCGGGGATGGTAATTTATAAAAGAGATTGGGATGGCCGCAAACAAGGTGTTGGTGCTACGATAAGCGCCTGGAATAATGTGGTGGCTACCTTACCAAATCTTTCGAAGATGATAACTAAAACTTATATTAACGAAATTGATATAAGTAAAGTTAAGGTTGGACAAAAGGTTGAGATAGGTGTAGATGCATTTCCTGATAAAAAGTTTACCGGCAAGGTAACCGAGGTTGCAAATATAGGAGAGCAGATGCGAGGAACCAATGCCAAAGTATTTGAAGTGAAGATACTGGTGAATGAATACGATTCGATACTTCGTCCGGCAATGACTACCAAGAATATGATAGTAACTTCAGTTATTCCTAACGTAATGTATGTTCCTATTGAGAGTATTCAAAGAACCGATAGTGTGAGTTTTGTTTATAAGAAGGATGGTTTAAGTATCGTTAAGCAACAAGTTAGAGTTGGTGCTACTAACGAAAATGAGATCATTATAACTAAAGGCTTAACCGAAGGTGATAATGTTTATTTACTTCCTCCTGAGAATGCTGATAAACTCAAATTAGTTAAACTAAAATGAGTTACAAAAAGAAATTGATACAAAAGGAAAGCGGGCGTTTTGTATATGTGCTAAATATAGCTTTTGAAGCTGTGCTCGCTAATAAATTCCGCTCCTTACTTACAGCTTTGGGGATTATTTTCGGAGTAGCTGCGGTTATTGCTATGATGGCTATTGGTAATGGAGCACAGAAAGAGATTCTTGATCAGATAAAATTAGTAGGTGTTAATAATATTATTATCACACCAAAGATAGAGAAGAAAGATAAACAGGGCAAGGATCAACAGTCATCAAGTGATCCTAAAGAAGGCGATGATAAATCAAAGAAGAAGTATTCGCCGGGATTGACTCTTAAAGATGCTGAGAGTATTAAAGGGATTATTCCTACCGCTAAGCTTGTAAGTCCCGAAGTTACCTTCGAATCAAAGATCATTAACAATGGAGTTAGTGCAAATGCAACTTTAACAGGGGTTAGCCCTGATTATTTTACTGTTTTTAACCTTAGGATTGTTGATGGTGTAATGTTTAATGAAGAACAACTTCGTGATGGTAAACAAGTTTGTATAATAGGACCTGTTATTAAATCAAAGTTGTTTCCAAAAGAAGATCCAATTGGCAAATTTATTAAGTGTGATAATATCTGGTTAAAGGTGATAGGTGTTATTGAGAGCAAAAATGTAACGCAATCAGCTACAGAAAACCTCGGCATCAGCGATTATAATAAGAATATATATGCTCCCCTGCAAACGCTATTGTTAAGATATAAAGACAGGTCAATAATTAATGCAGCTTCCATATCATCTTCAAGTGACAATTCGGATGAATCCGTAACAGTTACAAGCAGTGATGACGCTACTAATTTCAATCAATTAGATAAGATAGTTGTTCAGGTGGATGAATCTACTAATTTGCCTGCCACAACAGAGCTGCTTAAAAAGATGCTGAAGCGTCGGCATTGTGATGTTGATGACTTTGAAATTAAGATACCTGAATTGTTGTTAAAACAAGAGCAAAAAACTAAGGATATCTTCAATATTGTGCTTGGTGCCATTGCCAGCATTAGTTTGCTTGTGGGTGGTATCGGCATTATGAACATCATGCTTGCTTCGGTTATGGAGCGCATTCGGGAAATAGGTATCCGACTTGCTTTAGGAGCTACCAAAAGAGATGTTATCTTTCAATTTCTTTCCGAAGCTACCATGATAAGTCTTAGTGGTGGTATTGTAGGTATTGTGTTGGGCGTAGCTCTTGCTAAAATCATTATGAAATTAGCAGGTATCCTCACTATCATCTCGCCTCTATCCATTATTATTTCTTTTTTTGTATCTACTTTGGTAGGTATCTCTTTTGGATATATGCCTGCCCGCAAAGCTGCTTTGCAAGATCCGGTTACTTCTTTAAGACATGAATAAAACAAGACCATGAGATTATTATTAAGTATATTGTTGATACTTTCAACTTCATTTATCACAGCTAAAGCACAAAGCATTCCCAAATCATATACACTGGAGGATGTTATTAAAATTGCTAAGAAACAATCTCCTGATGGATTAGTAGCAAGCAATAAGTTTAAGAGCAGCTATTGGCAATACAGAACTTATAAAGCAGGCTTTATGCCGATGCTTAGTTTTAATGCTACTATGCCAAATATCAACCGTAGCATTTCCAAAGTAACTAGTTCTGATGGTAGTCAGACTTTTGTTGAAACCAAGTCAACGGACTATTCAATGAAGATGAGTTTATCTAAAACTATAGGTCTTACAGGTGGCCAAATCTTTATCAACTCCGGTCTCGAAAGGATGGATGTTTTTAGTACTTCTAAAACTACTTCTTACCTATCTAATCCGGTAACTATTGGTTTTAGCCAGCCGTTATTCAGCTACAATTCTTATCGTTGGTTAAACAAGACTCAACCTTTAATTTATAATGAAGCTAAACAACAATATTTAGAGGATGTTGAGTTATTGTCACAGAGGGCTACTAATCTCTTTTTTGATTTACTGGATTCACAGATAAGGGCACGCATTGCTAAGATCAATCAAGCTAATAATGATACGCTTTATAAGATTGCCAAAGGTCGTTATAATCTTGGGAAGATAGCTGAGAATGAATTGCTGCAATTGGAATTAAGTTTGTTGAACTCTAATCTTCAGCTGGAACAGACACGTAATGATGTGGAGGTTGCTCTTTTTAAACTTAAGTCCTTTTTAGGTATTAAAAGTAATGATAAGATAGAATTATCAATACCGCAACAGTTGATGGATATTAAAATTGACATCGACAAAGCTGTTACTCAAGCCCGATCTAATAGAACGGATGCTATTACTTTTGAGCGAAAACTTATTGAAGCAAAGAGTAATGTTAACAGAGCCCGAACCGAGAACAGGTTTAATGCTAACATTTATGCTTTGTATGGCTTAACGCAAAGTGCCGATAATTATAGTGCTGTTTACAAAAGTCCTCTTGATCAGCAACAGCTATCTTTAGGTTTGCAAGTGCCTATTCTTGACTGGGGTTTAGCGAAAGCTAAGATTAAGGTTGCCGAATCTAATCAGGAGCTTGTTAACACCCAAATTGCACAGCAAAAGATTGACTTCGATCAGGAGATAATGATAAAAGTATTGCAGTTTAACATGCAATATAGCCAGTTGTTAATTGCTGCCAAAGCTGATACTATTGGCGAAAAGCGTTTTGAGGTTACTAAAGAAAGATATATGATTGGTAAGTTAGGGATTACTGACCTCAATATAGCCATGACTGAAAAGGACCGTGCTTCGCAGGATTATCTTGCTGCGTTGCGTTCGTTTTGGGTTAACTATTTTGAGATGCGTCGCCTTACTCTTTATGATTTTCTTCAAGATAATAAGATTGATGTTGACTTTGAGACGATGAAGTAGGTGGAGGAAAGTACTTCGAGTACTTGCAGTATTTAAAGTATTTGAAGTTATAAAACTGAGAGCGGTTACCAGTTAGTTGGTAGCTGCTCTTTGTTTTTTCCACTTAGCGATTTCAATTCGCTTAGCGGATATCTTTATTGCTTAATTTCTCTAGTCATTTATTCGCTAATCGGCAGAAGCCGATAAGCGAAGCCGAGATGGAGTATCTTAATCTTTTAAACAACGAACAGAAAAGCCAGTTAACTTACCGACCCAATAACTGCCCGTACTGCCGTATCCGTAATGCATGTACCTAGCCCAGACTTCTCCAGTATTATACTCGGTAGAACTCCACCAAAACCCGTCATGGTTAATATCATTATATGACCCATCTACGAAACGGAATCCAGAAGGAAGAGCAGTAAAACCTGTTTCATTGGTTGCTTCTGAATTTGGGCTCTGCCAATGAGCTAAGCCAGCTTCTTTTAGTTTGCCTCCTGCTATACTTTCTCCTCCTAAATAGTCTGTAAGAGTTGTCCATTCTGCATCACTTGGCACATGCCATCCTGTAGGGCAAAGGTTTCGTGAATCTACAACAGTGTACCAATTATATAATCTACCATAGGTAATGGCATTATTTGCATCGTTATTATAATTACAATAAGCTCCTGTTGTAAGATTACTCCAAGCTCCATTGTCAGTGATATTAGTAAGTATAGCATCGCCATTACGGTAATGAGTAACATTTAGGTTTTGTTTCATCCATGTTTGAGTACCAATTGTTACAGCTTCGTAAACATTACCATCTATATCATGAGGAGGAGTTTGTGGACCATCAATCCATTTTACAGTATATGGCCAGCCACCTTCGTGGTAAAGAGTTTGGATTTCTGATGCTGATAGAATGCGGTCATAGATACGGATATCATCTATCTTACCATTAAAAAAATAGTTATAACCACCGTTCTCTTTTTCAGTACCTATTGACCATGGTTGACCATCGTATCCAATTGTACAACCGGCAGTACCTGAAGCAATAACATTTCCATTAATAAACAAAGTTAATATACCTGTTGTGTTATCATATTGGCTGGTTAGAAAAAACCACTTATTAAAAGGAGTATCTCCACTGTATGTAATCCAGTTACTACCATAATTCGAACCTCCTATGTTGGTTATATACTGCCCCATATACCATAATCCAATAGATTCGGCTGTACTGTTGCCTGCATTCTTAGCCAGAATCATTCGCACACCTGAGTAATCTGAGAAGTTAACCCATGCACTGATGGTATAACTTTGAGGATGTAGATTAACATTGTCAGGAATCTCAATATAACTTCCATTAAAAGAATATGCACTATTTGGTTTCCCAAAACGATCAGTTGTTAGTGTTGCACCATTTACAGTTCCATTATTCCCATTATTACTTTCGTCATTAGCATTACCGTTAAAAGGATAATTGGCAACAAGTCCATTAGTAGGTATCGTTGAATAATTAGCATTGTAACCATTATTAAACTGAAGGCTTTGCCCGGGTAGCCCTGGAGGAACTGCTACCCACTCACTGCCGTTCCAATAGCTTATTGTACTATCAGCACCAATTCTTATTTGTGAGCCTACGGTTTGTGCCTTTACATTTGTAAGCATCATACCAAAAACAAACAGCATTAAAGCTATTTGGGTAAGTCTTTGTAATTGTTTCTTCATTTTTTAATTTATTTAGTAATTATAAGCAACAAAAATAAACATAATTATTTTACAAAAAAAGAAATTGGTAATGATATTAAAAAATAAAATATTATTTTTCGGCATTTGTTAATAATTTACCCTATCTTTGCCATCGATTTCAAAATATATTAAAAAGAGATATTATCAATGCCTAATTAACAAAAAAGTTCGTACTATACGTTCACAAAGCAAGACTGCCTATTCAGTCAACGCAAACATATATCAATTTATCTGTAGGGGCATAGCTAAGTTAAAATCTCAATCATTTCAACACTTAATTTCATTAAAATACTTCTCGTTTTTATTCTTATATCATCTTAATCCGATATTTAAGGCTAAAAAGACACTTGTGTTCTATTTGCCGTTGACTGGGCAGTCAGAGGCTTCGACTGGGCAGTCAGAGGCATTGACTCGGCAGTTGGAGGCGTTGACTGGGCAGTCAGAGGTCTTGACTGGGCAGTCAGAGGTATCAACTCGGCAATCAAAGGCATCAACTCGACAGTCGGAGGCATTGACTCGACAGTCAGAGGTCTTGACTGGGCAGTCAGAGGCATCAACTCGACAGTCAACGTCTTTTGGCTCTAAAAATGAGATAAATTATCTTATCTTTAATCTAATATCATTAAAATCAATACATTTATATTTTAAATTAAATAATTAAACATTTAAATAAAAGCATATGTCAAATTTAATTCAAGTAAAAGAAGGAATTGAAGAAAGAAGATTACCTTATTTCCACCTCGAAATGTGCAGGTATGGTGCAAAACTTGTTGCAAATGGTAGTTTGGTGCCGGATTTAACCTTTACGGGAGTGGCTGTTTTAGGGATAAACACTAAAATGCACGCAAGTATGGTACTAGCTTTAGATGATCACACTCAAAGTGCGGTTGCACACGGTTTTGAAAAAGAATTGCATGCATGTTTTAAGCAAAATGCAAGAGACACCGAAAAACAAGCTATTATCCTAAATGATCTAACTTTACCAGCAAAGGTTGGACATGAATTAATTGCTGAAAGACCTCCAATAGTTATTCCTCCTATATTCTTTAAAAACACAAATATAATAGGGATTATGGATTATAGAGTTAAGGCTCATCCAAATGCTTATAACTACTTATTTGAAATAAATCAGATAAACGAAGATGGTTCGATATTTTCAACAACTGAACGTCAATTGACAAATTCTAGTGGTATAATGGATGGTTTTGTTTCGGGAGCTAAATATTTAATCAGGTGTCAACCTATATTTATGGACAATGCAAAAGGAGAATGGACAGAATATTTTGATATAAGAGCAAACTAACTCAATTACGAATTACGAATTATGAATTGAATACATGATTCGTTATTAAAGAAAAAACCTTCATTATATTAGTGGTGAAGGTTTTTTCTTTTCCTAATAGTCTTGTCTTCAATTTTAGGCATATCAAACTTACAACTTTAGGCACTACGTTTTCCTAAAAGTCTAAACTGCTAATAGCCTTTTCTTAAATTTTAGGCATTTCAAACTTCAAACTTTAGGCACTTCTTGTTTTCCTAAAAGTCTAATAGCCTAAACAGCTAAAAGCCTTCTTTCCAAATCAATTTCGTACCAAAGCCCAGGCGATTGTCAGTCATCTTAATAAAATCAGGGACGATACCCCATAAGGTAGTCTTCATTAGTATAGCTACCGGAAATTTCATCAGATAAGCTTTCTTGGCAAGCGATAATTCTTTACCTGCAAGCTCAGTAAGCACACCAGTAAATTGAATCCCTCTTATCTTACCTATAACACCTGTTTCTAAAGCTATAGCCCCCGAAACAAAAGGCTGCTCTTGAACATCCATTATGTGCTTAGTAGTCTTGTCGGAGGTAAATACAAGCATGTTTAATTCATTAATATAAACATAAAAACAAGTGCAAGTGTATGGTTTATTATTACTTGAAGTAGCCAAAGTAAAAATATGATGTTGGTGGATAAATTTAACTATCCTTTCGTCAACTGGATTCATGAAATGTGTGTAAAGTTATTTTTTTACTAGCATATTTACAGCTATCAGTATCAATGCAACTGCAAAGATCTTTTTCATCTTTTCGGGAGAAATAGTTAAAGCTACTTTAGAGCCAAAATAACCTCCAACAAAGAAAGCAATAGCTATAACAGCAGCATATTTAATATTTAACTGTCCGGCTTTATAGTAATTATAACAAGCCATAAAACCCACGGGAGGCAACATAACCGCAAGACTGGTGCCTTGTGCAGCCTGCTGCGTTAATCCCATAAAATAAATCATCGCCGGAATCATAATAACTCCACCTCCAAGACCTACCATTCCGCCAAATATACCAGCTGCCATACCTATGGCAAGAAGAATTAAAATATCGTTCATATCTTTTCCCATTTTAATATGTTAGAAATCTAAACTTAATGAAAAATAAAAAACAATTGGTTGTATCACCCCGTTATCAACACCCCAAGCCCAATCAGCACGCATAAAGTAGCCTAATAGCCTTGAACGCAACCCAAAACCAAAACCTTCGACTATAGGTTGGATATCTTTGGTAAGGGTAATCGTTATAGGATTTCCGGGGATAATATGAGTAAACAAAGCATTATCCGGTGCCCATGGATTACTTCCGTTCCAGGCAGTACCTACATCACCAAAGCCTATGATCTGAAAGTTGTTGATGAAATCAGACTTGATCGGTTTCTTCGAAAGATAACGGAAGATAGGGAAACGCAACTCACTGTTGAAAACAGCAAAACTATTACCATTGCGGATGTTCTGTGTAAACCCTCGCATGTTGGTGGCAAGCGTTTGATAAGCATAATTCTGGTCGGTTGCTATAGTGATATCATTGTTAAACTTTGGGAACAGCCAGTTATCAACACCTCCAAGATAATAAATAAGCTTATCGTGTCCAAATGATGTACTTGCAGCAAAGCGATTAGCCCAGATAAAGGATTTATGAATCTTCTGATAGTTGCGGAAATCAAAGCCCAGAACAAAAAGATCTTTTTCCTGAGTAATCATAGATTGATAATACTCTCCCCAGAATTTATATCTTGTGCCATAATAAAGATTAAGACCAATATATCTTGTATTATCAAAGATATATTCCCCTTTCAGCCCGCCCCAATAAGTGTTAACATCAGGAGCTTGAAGGTTAGCAATATCGTAAGTCGAGAGTATTACTTGTCGGTCGTTTCTTAAGAAAGCAGTTCCTTTTACACAACTAACAGTACTAAAAGGCCATTTAAGAATATAAAGAGCTTCATTAGTATATTGCTTAGCATCATATTGAGAGGTTGAGTAATCAAGAGCCTGTCTGTGTAAGATAAGCTGCCTATCAAGACGTTTCTTTAAATTTTCATAACTAATAAGATATTCCATATCACTAAAGTCGAATGAAAACCTGATGCCACCTGTTAACCTGTAGTCTTCCATCAAATCCGACACTCCAACTTTAAGTAAAAGGTTCATGCCCGGATTTAAATAAATAGGAGAGCCCCCACCGGAGAACTGCTGGTAATTAGCATTAAGGAAACTGAAATCAATTTGAGAAGTCACGCCATTTATCGAATATTGAACTTCATAATTTCGCTGCTTTGTTGCAATAAAAGCGGTGTCAAATTCTCCATTATTAGTATCCGTTGAATCTTGAAAATTAACCTTAACTAAAACCTGCTTGTCGAATCTATAATTATCTGTATCAACTTGCGTTGTGTCCTGTTTATGTCTAATATCTGATAAATGTACATTAACCAACCGCTTTCGCTTAATTACCGGAGCTTTTTCCTTTTTAGAAGCGGCAGAGTCCTTCTTAATTACTATATTTGCTGCTATTAAGCTTTTGATATAAGCAGTAGTATCCGGTGTTGATTTCGTAAGATTCTTAGTAGGTACTTTATCAGTAACAAACATCTTATAAACCCCATCAACATAAATGATTTCACCTGTCTTCTGAGCTTTAGTATTAACATCCTGTTCGATGATACTTTGCCTGTAATTGGTAATCGGATACGATGAAGTTAAGTAACGGTAATGAACTGTAGTATCTATATGACTTATTACACTGTCGACACGGGCAATATACCTGTTTACCACCCCACTTTGATCACTTAGATAAGTAAGATAATTATTTTCGTACTCCATCGGATAAGATTCGTCTGCAAAAGGCGTCTTTGTTACTCGTCTAAGCATCTTAGTCTTCTTAGCATAATCATAAATAAAGATATCTTTATTAGTATTTATCTTGGCAACAAAAGGAGGATCAAAAATAATGCTGTCGTTAAAACGGTTGCTACTAAAAATAATCTCTTTAGAGTTGTTTATAAACCTAGGATTGAGATCATCATACATATCTTTTGTAATCTGTTCGGAAGAATGCGAAGCAGTATTGTAAACAAAGATGTCTGACTGTCCATTTTGCACAGCAGAAAAAACAATAAGCTGACCGGTTGATGAATAAGAGAAGTCCAGAACCTTTTCGAAGTACTGTAGCAATTGTTTCTCAAAAGATTTCTTCTTAACATCATATAAATACATGTAAAGATGCCCATTCTGCTCAACAATAATGTTTAAAAGCTCACCTGTAGGATGCCAAGCAAGCAAAGGATACGAATAATCAGTCTTTTCATCAAGCTTATGCCCGGCTTTCATTATCTTATTATACTTCTTAGTAACAGTATTATAAATCCAGACCTTGTATTTCCCCATTTCATTGCTTACATAAGCAATGTTTTCTCCATCAGGACTTATTTTTAGTCGATTATAGAGCCTTTGATTCTTAATTTTTTTAACGATAGGGTCATCTTTAGGCACATCCAGAAGAGAAATTGGAGCATACTTTGTTTTATAATAAAAAATCCATTCATCCATTACCGTCTTATAATTAAGCCCGAGCACATACAGAAAACCCGTCTCTATATTACGGCTAACCCTCGACATATACACTATGCTTGCAATATTATTCTCACCATATTTCTCAGCAATATAATGCCAAAAAGAGTGACCTGCAATAATTGCATCTTCACCAGATAGCTTATAAAAGTCTTCGTAACGCTTTGACAGAACTCCATCTCTAACTTTATTATCGATAGTTGTATTCCAACCCTCAGATATGTAAGCGACAAGCCCTTGCAGATACCATGGGGGAATACTAAAGATAGTATTGTTCTTGATCTTATTAAGAAGAGTGCTGCCATATATCATCTGATTGACGGTAACCTCAGCAATACCGGCTCTAATCTGACGTTCGAAGTCGACATAATCACCATTAAAATAAAGGAAGACCTTGTTGCCGATAAGGCGCGTAACTCCCCCTGTGTTATAACTTTCGTTACTAATATAGCCAATATTACTTTGCTTAAGATCCGAGAGTTTATTAAAGATGATGAACTGGAACTTGTCGTCTGATTCAAAATCAAGTTTTGATTGAATTTCTTTAAGATGTTTAAGGGTGTAATCGGCGGTGTAATTAGCAAGTTGCTTACCCCCAAGATAAAAGTAGACATCAAACTTCTCGTAACGATAAAAAGTCCAGAAGAAATCATTGTATTGAACTCTGTTTTTACCAAAGTCTAATTGAAAACCACTATAGAATTGTGCATTCAAACTCAAACTAACGCTACAAAAGATCACAAGTATGACCTTTTGTAAGTGTTTTTTTATGTGAGTTTTAATGTTAATCATATCGTTTTGTCTGCTTCTTGCAGCATTATTAAATTAGTTTGCTAAATTAGTTCTTTTAAACGGAATAGCGTATCACTTTCTTGTATTAATTAAATTTATTTATAAAAATAGATTCCAGTTGTCATTAAAATACCTAATTTTGCACTGGCACATATTTTGTTAGTCACAGTAATTAAATAACGCATTATGAAAAGAAAAGTTTTAAATAGCATCATGGTTTTAATGTTGTCGATGTTTGTATTTTATTCTTGTAAAAAGGATGATGTTACACAACCAATAGTCTTTACTCGCGACGACTATATCGGCTCATGGAACGGAACTGAGGCACCCGCTGCCAAAAATCAGTACTTTATTTGTGTAATTTCTGCCGATCCTAATGTAAGCACCAACGTTAATATGAATAAGTTCGCTAATATTGCCGGTAATACTTATGCAGTTGTCACCGGAGCTAATATTACGATTCCAAGGCAGACATTAAGCGGCAACATTATTGAAGGTTGGGGCTCCATGCAGAACAAGAGCTATATAACGTTTCATTACTATGTTAATAACGGCACAGATAGTGTTGTTTACAATACTACATTCAACAAACAGTAAGCAGTATCCTTCAAAACCTTAAGCTTGGAAAGCGGTATTTAAATGCTGCTTTCCAAATATAAGTTGTATGTTTGCTAAAGATTATTATTTTCTATAATCAAAACTAAAGTTAAAAAAAAGGCTGCCTCTTTTGGAGACAGCCTTTCTTATTTTTTAAAAGATTGCTTATTTCTTTACAATCATTTTCTTTGTTTTAGAGAAGTCAGTTGTTCTTAATGTATAGAAATAAGTACCTGAACAAAGATCATTCAAGTTAACATCAATACTATGAACACCTATAGATTTGTTACCTTCGTTTAAAGTCATAACTTTTCTACCTGTTAAGTCATAAATATCTAAAGCTACGTTGTCAGCTTTTGTTAAATCATAAGAAATTCTTGTAGAATTATTAGCTGGGTTAGGAACATTCTGGAATAACGCAGGAGTATTCTTTTGTTGTTCAACAATACCATTTGGATTAGCTAAATTAGTATTTAATCTGATCATAGCAGGAGAATTTCCTTTTCCAAAATAATACCATGTATTATCAACATCATATATATACATAGCATAATCAGGTTGAGGCACGTTAGTACCTGAAGCGATTAAAACAGTATCAGTACCACCAAAAGCCTGAAGAGTTACAAAATATACAGAGTCTTTAGTCATCAATGGGCAAGCAGAGTTAAAATAAAAATCAACAGCTGTAGGATTAGCACCTGTAGTAGTAGCCATTTCACTAGCTAATAAGAAATGGTATTCAGATTCGGCAACAACAGTTTTAGTTTGTCCCCAACCTCTATAAAGTATAGCTTTTACAGGAGCATTAACAGTAGATCCACCAGCAATAACAGCAGTGATTGATTTTGCATAGGTATCTGCAGTTATTTCGATTAAGTTAGCCATTTGGAAAGCATTAACACTTGTGCCAGTTGTAGCTACACCATTCCAATTAGCATTACCGTCATAATAATTATTATCACGTGAGTATAAACCATTATTACTTGTATTTACAACAATATTAAAAGTGTCTTTATAAGCAACATGAGGTAAAGAATCACTTGAAACATACATAGCAATTTTAGAAGTTCCTGCAGTACTTATTGTGTAAAAATTTGCTACTTCTAAAGTATCACTGGCAAGAGATGGAGTTGTAGGGACAGCAGTAGAAACACCTGTAGTTGCAGAATTAAGTTCTTTAAGATGTAAAGCAATATTAGGTTGAGCTGCACCTCCAGTATTTTTAACAAGAGCATCCATAGTTACAGAAAAAGATTGTCCGAAAGGGATTTGAGTATACCCACTGTATAAAAATGGAGAAGTAAATGTAACAAAACCTGCCCAAATATCCATATAATCTAAACTGTTATCAGGAATATTGTCAATTGATATATCATCAATATCTGCAGAAGCTCCATCTTTACCATAATATTGGAAAGCTACTTTAAAATTAGTTGCTGTAGCATAAGCAGCTAAACTAATAGTTTGTTTGTAGTAAGTGTATGAAGTAAAAACACCTACACTGTCTTCAGTCCAGATTAAATTCCATGTTGTTCCTCCATCAGTACTTACCTTAACTCTTAAATCATAATTGTTATTAGGACTTACGCCCCAATAATAACTAGCATTCCACCAGAAATTTAAAGTTGGAGTAGTCAAAGTTGTAAGATTTACTGAAGGCGAAATAAGCCATTCATTTTGTTGAACTAAAGCAGGATCATACAAAACCTGTGCATCTTTTGTTCCTGAATGAGGAGCAGCAGCTTGAGTCCATGTAAAAGAAGCATTAGCAGTTGTTTTTGTCCATCCTGTTGGAGGGAAAGTTGCACTTTCGAAACCTTCATTTAAAACAGCAGCTCTGTAATCAGTAGTTGCAGAAGGAGAAACTTTACCTGAAAAATGGTTACTTGCATGTTTTAC
This sequence comes from Bacteroidota bacterium, assembly GCA_037134755.1. Taxonomy (GTDB): domain Bacteria; phylum Bacteroidota; class Bacteroidia; order Bacteroidales; family JACABE01; genus JBAXLO01. The sequence goes on from JBAXLO010000010.1 coordinate 37,405, forward strand.
CTTTGAATCAGGGCGAAATACTTTTTGATAATTTGTTTGACTGTTTTGTGCAAACACACTAACAACCAAAACAGAAGCGATTAAAAAAGAGACTAATTTTTTCATTTTAATATATTTTAATTAATTAATATTATTTTTTACAAAGATAGATATTATAATTATATTTCAGCATATATTTTAAAAATAATTAATAAAAAACTTGTTAAATGTAAAAAAGGCTGCAAGATTATTGATTCTTGCAGCCTTTTATTTAAAATGAATTGTAAGAAATTACCTAACTATCATTTTCTTAGTCTTTGTAAAATCATTAGTTCTTAATGTGTAGAAATAGGTGCCTGAATTTAAAGAACTCAAGTTGATATCTACACTATGAACACCTGCAAGTTTGTTTCCTTCGTTAAAAGACAAAACTTTTCTGCCTGTAAGATCATAAATATCTAAAGTAACTTTTTCAGATTTAGTTAACTCATAAGATATTCTTGTTGTATTATTAGCTGGATTAGGAGTGTTTTGATACAGTTCTGCATTATTCTTTCCATTTTCTACAATTCCGATTGGATTAGTTGCACATGTATTCAATCTAATCATTGAAGGTTTGTTATATGAATCAAAATAATACCAGGTATTATCAGTATCATATATATACATGGTATAATTCGGTTGAGGAAAATTAGCATTAGAAGCTACTAAAACGGTATCAGTGCCACCAAAAGCTTGTATAGCCGCAAAATAAACAGAATCTTTAGTTAGCAAAGGACTGGCACTATTAAAATAAAACTCAATTGCAGGAGGATTAACACCAAATGTAGTTGCTATTTCATTAGCTTGTATAAAATGATAATCAGACTCAGCAACAATTGTTTTAGTTTGCCCCCATCCTCTGTAAAGTATTGCTTTAATAGGAGCATTAACTGTAGTTCCAACTGATACAACCACACTAATAGATTTTGCATAAGTATCAGCTGTTATTTCGAATAAATGAGCAAACTGAAATGCATTTACGCTTGTCCCTGTGGTTGCAACACCATTCCACATACGATTGCCTTCGTAATCATTGTTGTCACGTGAAAAGATACCATTGTTAGCAGAATTTACCACTACATTAAATGTATCAACATAAGAATAAGATGGGATAGAATCATCTGATACATACATTGCAATTTTATGAGTTCCGGCACTATTAATAGTATAAAAAGTATCAACTGTTAAAGTATCGTGAGCCATTGAAACTAAAGAAGGATAGTTTGCAGAAACACCTGTTGTGCCTGAACCTAATTCTTTTAAATGTAATTTAATGTTTGTTTGTGTTGCACTACCATAATTTTTAAGATCTGCAAGCATAGTTACAGGGAACGTTTGCCCTAAAGGAATTTGTGAATACCCGTCATATAAAAATGGTGCAATACTTGTTACATAACCCGGCCATATCTCTGAGAATTCTAAATTGTTAGCAGGTAAATCAGTTACAGTAACATCATCTACATATAAGTTATAACCGTTAGAACCAATATACTGAAAAGCAATTTTAAAATTAGTGCAAGTATCATAAGCTGCTAAATTGATAGATTGTTTGTAATAAAGAAAGTCAGTAAACACACCTGCACTATCTTCAGTCCAGATTATATTCCAGTTTGTGCCACCATCAGAGCTAACTTTTACTTTAAAATCATAGTTATTATTAGGAGTAACTCCCCAATAATAACTCATACTCCACCAGAAATTCAGCATAGGAGTAGTTAAAGCAGTTAAGTTTAAAGTTGGAGTTATCAACCATTCATTTTGTTGAGCTAATGTAGGATCCCAATGAACACCGGCGCAATAAGTGCCACCATGTTGATGGTTGGCTGAAGTCTGAATCCATTGATAAGCCACAGTTGGATCAACATTCGTTTTTGTCCAGTTTGTTGGAGGGAATGTTGTTCCTTCAAAACCTTCACTAAAAAGAGAAGCTTTAACAGGAAGATAAGTGTTAGGATTTAAATTGACATTAGAATAATCCATCGACCCAAATACCTTAGATTGTGGACGAAATACTTTTTGAGTGTTTGACTGATTGTTATTTTGTGCAAAGACAAATACAACCATTGTTAAAGAAATAAATAAAGAGACTAATTTTTTCATTTTTAAAACGTTTAATTAATTAATATTATTTGAGCACAAAGATAACAATTAATTAAACACTTTGGCAATTACTTAACAAATTATTTACATTTTGTTTTGTTCTGACATCATTCTTACCATCATTGTTACCATTTTTCTTGGTGATAAACGAATAGAGAAGGCCATTATCTTATTTAGCAAACCATGAATAACTACTGTTTTGCCTTTCATCAATGCATTAAATCCAAACAGTGCAACCTCTTTGGATGAAGGCATTTTCTTATCTTTAAATAGCTTTGTTTCTTCTGCTGCAGCTGCTTTAGCAAATCCTGATTCAGTTGGGCCGGGGCATAATGCCGTTACTGTAACTCCTGTTCCTTTAAGTTCGTTTGCTATTGCTTCAGAAAATGAAAGTACGTAAGCTTTCGTTGCAAAATATACTGCCATTAAAGGGCCTGGTTGAAATGCAGCTGTTGATGCTAAGTTTAATATCTTACCATCTTTAGCAAGTATCATATCTTTAACAAACAACTTTGTAAGATATGTTAATGCGGTAATATTAAGATTAATCATTTGCTGCTCTTTGTTCCAATCGGTATCATTAAAGAAACCAAAATCACCGAAGCCTGCATTATTAATCAATACATTTATATATATGTTCTCACTTTTCAACGAATTATACACCTCATCGATAGATGCAATTATTGAAAGATCTTTTGCATAAACCTTAACCTTTACGTTGTATGCATCAGTTATTTGCGATGCAATCTCTTTTAGTTTAGCTTCACTACGAGCTACTAATACCAAATCATATTTATGTTGAGCAAATAGTATAGCAAACTCATAACCTATACCTCCTGATGCTCCTGTAATTAATGCCGTTTTATTCATAATGTCTATTATTATACACTTATTAAAACAATTCTATTCTGTTTTTGATTCCTTTTCTTTCTGAAAGTAGCTTCTTAATATCTCAGTTTTGGCTTTGCCTATAACAGTTTGAAGTTCTTCCTCGCTTGCTTTTTTTATATTCTTAACCGATTTAAACTTTCTTAATAATGTTTGAGCAGTTGCAAAACCAATCCCATCTATCTCAGTTAAAACCGATTTAATAGTTCCTTTTTCTCTTTTACTTCTATGATGTGTTATCCCAAAGCGATGCGCCTCATCTCTCAGTTGTTGTATTACTTTTAATGTCTCCGATTTTTTATCCAGATACATTGGTATTGAATCACCGGGATAATAGATTTCTTCTAATTTCTTTGCTATACCAATGATACTTACTTTACCACGCAAATCGAGTTTCTCTAAGCTCTTTAAAGCCGAGCTTAATTGTCCCTTTCCTCCATCAACTACAATCAATTGAGGCAATGATTTGTTCTCATCTAATATCCTTTTATACCTTCTATAGATAACCTCTTCCATCGAAGCAAAATCATTAGGACCTTCAACAGTTTTAATGTTAAAATGACGGTATTCCTTCTTCTCAGGCTTAGCATTTTTAAACACAACCATTGCAGATACCGGATAAGCTCCTTGTATGTTAGAGTTGTCAAAGCATTCAATGTAAACCGGAGGCTCATTCAACCTTAGGTCTTTCATCATCTGAGCAAGGATTCTTTTGGAATGCCTTTCGGGATCAACCAAATCTTTTTGTCTTTGTTTCTCAATCTTATAATACTTTGCGTTGCGCTCTGATAGTTCTAGCAATTGCTTCTTATCACCTCGTTGTGGCACAGTTAATTTTATATTCTGGAAGTCAGTTTCCATTTTAAACGGCACTAATATTTCATTAGCATTACTATCGAATCGTTGACGCAAATCTACTATTGCCAATGATAATAATTCTTCAGCAGATTCGTCCAGTTTCTTTTTCATTTCGATGGTATGAGCCTGAACAATTGCCCCATTCATCACTTTTAAGAAGTTGACATAACCATAATTATCATCTGTTACAATCGAAAAGACATCTATATTATCAATACTTGGATTAACTATTGTTGATTTACTCTTATACTTCTCCAGCTGCTCAATTTTATCTTTGCAAATCTGTGCTTTTTCAAACTCTAATGTTGATGCATACTGCATCATAATCTCTTTTAAATGTTTTAATACCGTAGATATATTCCCTTTAATAATTTCTTTTACAAACTCTATGTTTTGTTGATAATCTTCGGCAGTTTGATGTGCTTCACAAGGTCCTTTACAGTTCTTAATATGATATTCAAGACATACTTTAAACTTCTTATTATCAATATTAGCCTTTGTTAAATTAAGATTGCAATTGCGCAAAGGATACAAATGTTTTATAAGATCAAGCAAGGTATTCATCATCTTCACAGATGCATAAGGACCAAAATACTGCGATCCATCTTTGTAAACATTACGTGTAGAAAATACTCTAGGGAATGCTTCGTTCTTAATACAAATCCATGGGTAGGTTTTATCATCCTTAAGCATTACATTGTAACGCGGTTGATACTTCTTAATTAAGTTGTTTTCGAGCAGCAGAGCATCCAGTTCGGTATCAACGATTACAAACTTTATATCTGCAATCTTTTTTACCAGCACCGTTATCTTTCCATTCTCATGAACCTCTTTATTAAAATAAGATAGAACTCGTTTCTTTAAATTCTTGGCTTTACCAATATAAATAATGGTTCCTTTATCATCAAAATACTGATATATACCCGGCTTATCAGGCAAGGTTTTCAATATTGCTTTTACATGCTCTGTATATTTAGATTCAGTTTTCAAAATATTTATTGAAATAAATACTTATTTAGCTTTCTCAACGAGGATGCCGAAATCTACTAAACCGGGAATGTCATAATGATCCATTAAGTTGTCGATTTGAAACTTACAAACACCTATTTGGTTAAAACAAATGTTTTGCTTTACCTGCAACTTCAAATCATACAAATCGCCTGCTCCATCGCCAAGCA
>JBAXLO010000011.1:0-41337 GCA_037134755.1 Bacteroidota bacterium
TTAACAACTTATCTTTCATTAAAAGCATTAGGAGGAACAGCTTTCGGTGGTTTTGTTAAGATTACTCATGAAGCTCCCGAAAAGTTTCACATGATATTAGATAAGATTAATCCAAACTATATTGACCTTCCTGGATTAGGAGTGTTAATTGGTGGAATGTGGGTTGCTAATCTTGATTATTGGGGATGCAATCAATATATAATTCAAAGAGCATTAGCTGCCAAAAGTATCAGAGAAGCTCAGAAAGGATTAGTGTTTGCTGGTTTTATTAAGATATTGTTACCTCTTATCGTAGTTGTTCCGGGTATAGTTGCTTTTGTTTTAAAAGCCCCTATTACCAAACCTGACGAAGCTTATCCATGGTTGTTGCAGAACTTTATTCCTACAGGAGTTAAAGGACTTTGTTTTGCAGCTTTGGTTGCTGCCATTGCAGGTTCATTAGCTGCTATGATGAACAGTATTTCCACTATCTTCACGCTGGATATCTACAAAGCAATTATTAATAAGAATGCTTCTGAACAAAATCAGGTTTACATAGGTAGAACTGTTAGTGTTGTTGCTATAGTTATTGCAATGTGTATAGCTCCATTATTAAGAAACTTAGACCAGGCATTTCAATACATACAAGAGTTTACAGGCTTTGTAAGTCCGGGTGCTTTAGCAATATTCTTAATGGGTATGTTCTGGAAACGAGCCACAGCAAACGGAGCTTTAGCTGCTGCTATTAGTACATTTGTATTATCATTCTTGTTTAAATTCCTAGCTCCTACCCTTCCATTTATGGATAGAATGGGAATAGTATTTATATTATGTATGCTTATTATAGTTGGAGTTTCTTATTTTGAAGGATTCAAAGTAAATGTAAAAGCAATTATATTAGAAAAAGGGCTATTCTCAACAAGCAAAGGATTTAATATATTAGCGGTTATTATTATATTAATATTAGCTTTCTTATATACTTATTTCTGGTAATACCTCTCCTAAATCCTCTCCAAAGGAGAGGACTTTAAAGGCAATGATAGTATAAAGGATAATATAATTAATAATCATAAAATAAAATAAACAAGCTGACTTTCCTCCCTTTCCTTTGGAGAGGGCTGGGGAGAGGTCAAAACAACAAACATGAACATAGAACAACTTACAAAAGTATTTAAAGAGAAATTCAAGGGAGATTACGCTGTATTCTCAGCTCCCGGACGTATTAATATCATTGGCGAACACACTGATTATAATAATGGTTTTGTGTTGCCTGGTGCAATCAATAAAACTATTGATTTGGTTATTCATATTAATAAGAATAGTAATATTATTAGTGCTGTAGCTAATGATTTGAATGAAGAAGAAAGCTTCACTAAAGATACTATAGATACTAAATATCATTGGACAAAGTACATCCTTGGTGTAGTTGGAGAACTCACCAAGTTAGGTTGCAATATTCCCGGCTTCGATTGTGTGTTTGGAGGTAATGTTCCTGTTGGAAGTGGGATGTCTTCTTCAGCAGCATTAGAATCTGTCGTTGGACTTGCTTTAAACGAACTTTTAGGTTTAAATCTTAGTCGTTTTCAATTAGCAAAAGTAGGTCAGATGTCAGAACATAATTATGTAGGCGTTCGTTGCGGTATCATGGACCAGTTTGCTTCTCTTTTTGGTGATGAAGGTAAGCTTGTTAAACTTGATTGCCGTTCGTTGGAATACGAAATGATTCCTTTTAATCCTATAGGTTACAGTATCGTTTTATTAGACACTAAAGTTTCGCATAGTCTTGCTTCTTCCGAGTATAATAAACGTAGAGCTAGTTGCGAAGAAGGTGTAAGTATTATAGCAACCAAATATAAAGAAGTAAAAAGCCTTAGGGATGTCTCTATTGATATGCTTGAAGAGTTTATTGATGATATGAGTATTGAAACCTATAAGCGTTGTCTTTATGTAGTTGGTGAAATAGATCGTTTACAAAAAGCTTGCGAAGCATTAAAAGTAAATGACTTCATTAAAGTTGGCAAATTAATGTTTGAAACTCATGATGGTTTGCAGGTTCTATATGAAGTTAGTTGCGATGAACTTGATTTCTTAGTGCAAATTGCCAAAGAATTTGATGGAGCAATAGGCTCACGTGTTATGGGTGGTGGTTTCGGTGGTTGCACAATTAGTTTAGTTGAAACAGATAAAGAAAAAGACTTTATAGAGCAATCTTCAATCAAATTTAAAGAAAAGTTTGGCTATAACCCTATAGTACATGAAGTAGAAATAGCTTCAGGTGCAAGAAGGATTATATAAAAACGAAATAAGAAATAGCAATAATTTAAATCAAAATACCTGACCGATTTCAATATCAGTCAGGTCTTATTTAAAACAGTATTATTAATTGTCTTTCTAGTGATAGATAAAATTAATATCACGATAAGTACTGCTTGTATTACTAAACCAATCAGTATATATAGTTCCATTGCTTTGTGCCCATACAGGGAACAGTAAATAAGCTTTAGGTAAAGCTGCTTTTTCGATTGGATAACTAAAACTTTGCGATAGATTAATTGCCCAAGGTAAATTATTCGAACTCTTATAATATCTGTTTGATCCTATATCACTATTATCATCTTTAGTTCCTAACAAACTTAAATTTGCAAGATCTGTTGGCGGCATGTCAGGTAGATGAACTTCATAACCTCTACGTTTATTAGTAATAATAAATGAATTATATGGTGGATTACCTAATATAGTTTGAGAAATAGCTTTTGAAAACTTAACTACAACATATAAAGTATCAGGTGTTCCGTACATACCTCCAACTGATGTATTATATCCGGCCATATAAGGAGGATTGTTACCGGTTATATTTCTAAAATGTTTAAATGCATTATCAAATACAATTATTACAGCTTTATTTTGATTAACCTCAAGTCCATTTGCAGAAACATATATATAATTATCAGTAAGTTTTATACCAGTTACACTTTCAACAATTAAGGGATCAACATTTAATTGAAATCCAAACCCATTTTCAAAACCTGCACCTGTTGCTTTAACAATAAATCTAGCATCTATTTCAGTAACATTTTGCTGTGCATTTAATATCTGATTAAAATTATAATCAATAACTAAATCATTGAAATCATAATCTCCTTTTGCAGGCCAAAGATCTTCAAATGCCAATGTTCCTGTCTTTCCTTGAATAGGAAAAAAAGAATTAAAGGATTTATTTTTATCCATTGGATAATCATCATAAATATCAGGGATGCCATCATTATCAGAATCAATAGAATTGTCAATGCTTATTTGTATTGGAGTTTTTGTTAGCGGTTTATTTTGATTAATTGCCAATTCCACTTTACCTTTTGCAATCTGAACTTTGTATTCACCTTCCAGTCCTGGATATTTTGTAGCTATCACTATATCCTTATAAAAAGCAGGTAAAGGATGGTTTATATTTAAAATTCCATTAATATCAGTTGTAGCACTTGTAATTAATCTGCCTCCATTTATAGTATAATCTGAAAGAATATCAATCCTAATATTATTCATGCTTTTACCATTACTATCTATAGTTTTGATTTTTAAATTAGTATTTATGGAAGTAGCATAATTAAAATGTGGATCAACAATGATATTATCTAACATAACTTCTGTTGATATTTTTTGAAATAAATCTCTTTTGCAGAAAGTTAATCCTAACAATGATATTATTAGAAATAAAAATATGTATCTACGTATGTTTTTTTTCATTTATTTTGATTTAATATTAGAGCCCATTATATACAAACTTTATTTTACAAAGTTACATCAAATTATCAATTATTAGATATTAACATTAACAAATTACATACCTTTAATAAATATAATTTCATAAACAATAGATTGTAAAACATCAACTATCAAATATCTTTCCAATTACGGACAATCTAACTTATTTCGGGAAGTTAAATGCAAATTAATATGATATTTATATTTTCTTTTATAGTTCTTTTGAAAATAAAGTCAATTAAAATATAACATCATTAACAAATTAACAATAAACTAAAGGTTATGTTTTATTTTAACCATTTTGGTTATAAGCATCTATTAATTATAATATATTCCTACAGGTAGCTTAATTAAATATAAATATTTGAAAGATAAATTTGCAATAATATTAAGTAATAAAAATATTTATTAAATAATTAATGTAAAAGTGATAAATAAGTTGTATTTTTATTAACTAAATAAAATATATATTCCAACTTTATATAATGTTGTAATTAAATCAATTGAGAATGGACAATCAATCAAAAACTAAAGATGAACTTATCGCTGAACTAGAATCATTGCAAAGAAAGTATGATAATTTAAAAATAATTACAGATAACACTTCTGATGTAATCTGGATTATGGATTCACAAATGAATTATACATATATAAGTCCTTCTATTTATATTCAAAGAGGTTACACTCCTGAAGAGTTTCTAAAACTAAAACAAAAAGAAATATATAGTGAGAGTTCAATAATTAAATTAAAAGATACTTATGAGAAACATGGCAAGCTATCAAAATCAAGTAAATTCCCAAAAGATTATTTTCTAACAATAGAATTAGAGCATAAATGTAAAAATGGATCAATTGTTATAGGAGAAGTGTTGATAAATCCATTAATTAATGATAAAGGGGAGCTAATTGGGATTCATGGAACTACAAGAAACATTTCTGACAGAAAACATATAGAAAACAAAATCCAACTGCAAAATATTATTTTAAATGGTGTTGCTGAGGCTACTTATTCATTATTAATTAATGAAAACTTTAATAATGCTATCAATAATGCATTATTACGTCTTGGTGATTCAATTGGAATAGATAGAATATATATAAATCAAACACATATTGATCCTGTTACTAAAATACTTTTGTTTAGTTTAAAACATGAATGGACAAATAGTACTATTAAGTCTTTCATCAATAAAAATAAAAATAAATATATTAAACTAAGTTTTGATGAATATGCTCCTAATTGGTTTGACATATTGAGTAAAGGAGACATAGTACATGGAATCACTAAGAAACATTCAATTCCAGAAAAATCATTACTGAATGAACAAGGTGTATTTTCAACTTTAATTGTACCTATCCACACAGGAAAAGAATTATGGGGTTTTATAGGATTTGATGATTGTACATACGAAAGAATGTGGTCAGAAGGCGAAATCTCAATATTAAAAGCTTTTGCTGCAAGTATTGGAGGAGCCATTAAACTTGAACAGAACAAAGAAAATCTGATAAAATCGAATGAGAAAACAATTGCTTCTGATAGGTTAAAAACATGTTTGTTAATGAACATGAGTCATGAATTAAGGACACCAATGAATGGCATATTAGGTTTTGCAGAAATATTAAGTGAAGAATTAGAAGGGAATAATCATGAAATAGCAGAAAAAATACTGATTTCAGGCAAAAGATTAATGAAAACACTTAATACTATTCTTGAGCTTTCGCAATTAGAATCGGGTGTAAAAGAAATTGAATTCACGACAACCAATATAACCGAAGAAATAAATAATGTAATTGACGAATTTCAAGAAAATGCCTTAAAAAACAAACTAGAACTTGTATCAATTGTTAGAAAAAATATTATATGCAAAACGGAGCCATTTCTATTTTCAAAGATCATATCAAATATTATTGATAATGCAATAAAATTCACAAAAGAAGGTGGAGTAGTGACTGAAGCAGATGTAAAAGTAATAGATAATAATGAATTTATTGAGATCAAAATTAAAGATACCGGGATTGGAATATCCACAGAAAATCAGCAATTAATATTTGATGAATTTAAACAAATCAGCGAAGGCTACGGAAGAAATTACGAAGGTGTTGGATTAGGATTAACACTTGCGCAAAAAATGATTAAATTATTAAATGGCGCTATTGTTGTTGAAAGTGAGACAGGTATTGGTTCGGTATTTACGGTTAGGATTCCATATAAACAAGAAAAGCATGTGCCTATAAAAGTTATTCCTGATAATATTATTATAGAAAAGAATAATAATATTAATGACGAAGAATTACCTCTAGTTCTTTTAGTTGAGGATAACATGATGAATATTGATCTTACCATTGCATTTTTAAAGCATAGCTGTAAGATTGATTTTGCAACTGATGCAGCTTCAGCAATTGCCAAAGCAAAAGAAAATAATTACAAAGCTATTTTACTTGATATTAATCTAAGCTCCGATACTGATGGCTTATATGTGTTAAAAGAAATACGTAAACTTGCACAATATGCTGACACTCCAATTATAGCCGTCACCGGATACACTATGCATGGCGATAAAGAACGCTTATTGCAAGCAGGGTGTTCGCATTATTTACCCAAACCTTTTACCCGTGATGTGATTGTTAATTTAATGAGCGAAGTTTTGGAATAACAGGCACCTACCCACTTAACCGATTTCCGGCTTCGTGGTTTTTTCTTTTCTATTTTATCTTTGTATGATAAAATAGATGTACATTTGTATTCGTTTAATCAATAATCTTAATAACATATTTTAATGATATCAAAATTAAATATAAATAGGTTGCTCACAACTTTATTACGAGTTTAAAGCATCTTTTTCTTTTGTCCGCGCCGTGGACAGACCGTTTTTATATCTCTTTCTCTTGTCCACGGTATGGACAGACTTAAAAGACATCTTTTCGACGTGTCCACGGTATGGACAGACCGAAAAGACATCTTTACGACGTGTCCACAGTATGGACAGACCGAAAAGACATCAATTCGACGTGTCCACGGTATGGACAGACGTAAAAGACATCTTTTCGGTAATCGAATAACTTTCGGACTCCGTAAAGACATCTTTTTGTCACCCTCACAACTTTCGGACACCATAAAGACATCTTTTCGGTAATCGAATAACTTTCGGACTCCGTAAAGACATCTTTTCGGTAATCGAATAACTTTCGGACTCCGTAAAGACGTCTTTTCGGTAATCGAATAACTTTCGGACTCCGTAAAGACATCTTTTCGGTTACCTAATAACTTTCGCATGAGGAAAAGACATCTTTACAGCGTACGCACAACTTTTTTATTTAATATTTACATCTTTTACTAATATAAATATTGAGTGATATATTAATTATAAGATGTTTGTATAAATAAAAGTATGCGAAGCAATCTGAAATCTTTTTTGAAAACAAATTTAATATAACATAGCTCTATTTTTTTCTTCCTTTGTTATGGTATGATAAAACCATGTGTTAACCCCACATCGACTTACTAGATAAAGAAATATTTAATAAATCTATATGTTTTATATTATGGTGTGATAAAAATGAGTAAGTTGTGGTGTACCTTCGGCAAGCTCATATACCGACATTGAATTGGATTCCTGAGCTTAAAGATGGGACAGTAAAATATATTTATTAATATGATTAAAAATAAATAACTATATTTGCAAAACATTTAATAGAAATATATCAGTAACATAAATAGAGAAAGAAATGAAGAAAAATAATATTTATATCCTTTTAAGATTTCTTTTTATATTTGTTGTTATGCAATTTACTTCTTGCGATAAAATATCAGAAATAAATCAAGAGCCTGAACTGGAATCCCTGCAACAAGGTCTTAAAACCTCTGTTGCTATTGGATACTGTGCATCAATTGTAGTTGCGGCTGCTAACGGAAAGCAATTGCCCGATAATGTCACTGTAAATCAACAAACCGGATTAATATATATTAAGATCGACAGCAACCATCCTCTGCCTTTTAATAAAAATATTGGCGATATTATTATTGCTTACCTCTGGAATAATAATAGTGGTATAATGTCGGTATTATTCTCGAAAATAGATATCCTTGGTGGTAATATAAAGCTATTTGGCATATATACCGTACCTGTTATGGCTCGAAATAATGCTGAAGGAATTGATGTTGTATATGCAAAAGAAGATATATTAATAGGCAATGGTTCTGATACAATTTTAAATATGGGTAATATTACCGATTTCTATTACAATTCGGAACTCGATCGTTTAAATACCGAGAAGCCAACTGATGCTTTTGTTGCAGTAAAACAAAATTTTTGGTTTGTTAATATCGATCAAAACAATACTTATTCAAATGTGTATGATGATAACATTACAGTAAATGGTGGAGGACAAATTGCTGAAGCTTATGGTAATTCAGGTGGAGTAATTTATCATGCAATGATAAATACTACAGTAAATTATTCCTCATGCAATCTTAATCCAATAAGTGGAACAGCACTTTTGCAGAACTTTAAAATAGGAGGATCTCCATTAATTGATTTAGGTAATTATTTATTAAGTTTTAATAATAATTGTAACGGAAAAGCTCATGTAGATATAAGTACAGGGAAATATTTAAACTTTTTTGATAAAGATATATCACTAAATCTTGAATAAAACAATAAGTAAAGATAAGCAATAATTCCCTTATCAATACATTATATTTCATTAATATTAAGCAAACAAATGAAAGTTATAGATAGCGGAATGCCTGCTGAAGATATTTGGTCTGATTTTTTTAATATAGATTTAATTTTAGATAAATTACAAATCAATTCGATTAATAATCTTGTTGAGATTGGTTGTGGATATGGCACGTTTACTATTCCCACTTCAAAACACGTTACAAATAAGTTATATGCATTCGACATAGAGCAGGAAATGATAAATATTGTAAATCAGAAACTGATTAATGATAAGATCACAAATATTGTTACTGAACAAAGGGATGTTTTAACACAAACTACAGGATTACAAAACAATTCTATTGACTATGTTATGCTGTTTAATATTCTACATCACGATTCCCCTGATGAATTCTTAGCTGAAGCTTACAGGATTTTAAAACCTAATGGTAAGATAGGAATAATACATTGGCGAAGTGATATTTCAACCCCTCGCGGCCCTGATTATAGTATCAGACCAAAACCCGAACAAATTATTGAATGGTTAGATAAAAGAAAATTTAATGTTGAAAAAGAACCTATCGTTATTGAACCTTATCATTTTGGTATGATAATCTCTAAAATTTAGGTATAATTATCCTTTTACAAAATGTAAAGGGAAATAATTAATAATTGTATAGTAAATAATCCAGGTATTAAATGCCAGAAACAGCAGAGACCAAATCAATGCAGGTATAAATGTAAGTGTAGATAAGTTTTTAGCATCCCCCGACTTATCCGGTGTTTTAAAACATATAATAAACAAATGTATAGCCGAAATTAATGCATCAGTTAAAACTATAAACGAAAAGAAAACACTTATCGAAAACAATGAAAAATCATCATTTAAATAAATTATTCCTCCCGAAATAATAATAAAAGTTACAAGCCAGAAAATACCATAAGTATTCCTGACAAAAAAGATAAGATTAATAACAGCTAAAGCCCCTAAACCCCATATAATATAAATAGATTGATGCTGTTTGATTAAATAAAAAAACAACATAGCAGCCAATGCTGACGATGGATAACCGGCCAAAGACGTAAAGAATTTGCTAAACCAATTGTTAGATTTTGTAACGGCACTCCCCGAAGTATCCGTAAATAAATTAATCTGTAAAACCTGTGCACTAGTGATTAATGCAACCAAAGCATGCCCACTTTCGTGGATCATAGTGTTAACAATACGAAAGTATTTCCCAACTAAAGGAGTTCTGGTTAATATAATACTTACTACAAGTATTATATAAAAAACAACATCTCTGTTTCTAAAAAACTCGCTCAATTTTTAATTATAAACTTTAAGTACTTTAGGCACTTTAAGTATTTTAAGTACTTCTTAACGTATTATCTCGTCTAATTTTTTAAGTAACGCCTCCCCTCTTAGGTCAGTTGCAATAATAACACCTCGTTTATCAAGCAAAACTGAATGAGGAATTGAATTAACACCATACAATTTAGCAGCAGCATTATTCCAGTATTTTAAATCCGAAACATGATGCCATGTAAGTTTATCATCTTTTATTGCTTTTAACCAACTATCTTTATTCTGATCCAATGAAACCCCTAAGATATCAAAACCTTTATCTTTGTATGCGTTATATGCAGCCACAACATTAGGATTTTCACCACGACATGGTCTGCACCATGAAGCCCAGAAATCAATAAGAATTACTTTACCTCTAAGAGAAGACAATTTAAAAGGCACTCCATTAGTATCAGCCATCTCTATTTCGGGAGCCACACTACCAACCTCTGTGCTATGCAATAGTACTAACTTTTCCTTTATTCTTTTAACAAATTCATCGTTTTCCAGAGATTTATCAAAATTCTTTGCAATAGAATCAAGCATTGTTATTTCAACATGACCCATCATGATAGAAAAAACAATATAAGGTGTTATCACACTTTTATTTTTGTTAAATGCAACATCATGTAAAGCTTTCAATTCTTTATCCCTAGTCTGTTTTATTATTGAATCGTAATGTAAAATCAGACTCTGATCATTTTTAGATTGAGCTTCCTGAAATTTACTTTTTGCTTCATTAAATATATTATCATAACCAGAAAGCTCGGACATAAACTGTTCATATTCACTTTGTGTTTTTGAACCGGTAATTGTAACTTTATCTAGCTTTAGAAAATCTCCTGTAATAGTAATATCTTTATTCTCAACAAAAAAATGAAAAGAACTTTTATTATCTGCAAAAACAATGTTAATCATTCTAGGCATTTTAACATTCCCTTTAAAAGAAAAAACACCATCAACACTATTAGCTGAATCTACGGTTATAAGATCATTATCATTTTTAACTATCAACTTTACAATTTCACTCTTAAGATTAGTAAAATTACATTTAATCTTAAAACCCGAATTATTCTTTTGACTAAAAACATTTAAACTAAATAATATAGCAAGTAATATCAACGCATTTTTTTTCATATCAACATCTTTATTTTAATAATTATAATCTAGTGAATCAACTCGTCTAATTTCTTTTTAAGCTCTTCCCCTCTTAGGTCGGTTGCAATAATCACTCCTCTTTTATCAAGTAAAACTGAATGAGGTATTGAATTAACACCATATACTTTACCAGCTTCATTCTGCCAACCTTTCAAATCAGAAACATGATGCCATGTAAGTTTATCGTCACTTATAGCTTTTAACCAACTAACCTTATTTTGATCTAAAGATACCCCTAATATATCAAAACCTTTATCTTTATAAGCATTATATACAGCAACAACATTTGGATTCTCACCACGACAAGGTCTGCACCATGAAGCCCAGAAATCAATAAGAATTACTTTACCTCTAAGTGAAGACAACTTAAAAGGCACTCCATTAGTATCAGCCATTATAATTTCGGGAGCAACTTGTCCAATACTTACTTTCTTAATAACATCAAGTCTTTCCTTAATTATTTTAACATACTCAGAATTCGCAATTGATTTATCAAAATTCTTATAAATAGAATCTAATACATCTGTTTCGATATTATATATCAATTGAGAAACTACAATATAAGGTGCAATTACGCTTTTGTTTTTATTAAAAGCCACACCATATAAAAACTTCATTTGGTTCTCTTTTATCTGCGACATAATTGAATCATAATGTTGCATTAACATCACATCCTTTTTATTTTGTGCTTCTTGATATTTATTATTAGTCTCATTCTCAAGATTAGTAAATATTGATAGTTCAGAGATTATTTGTTCATAATCCCTTTGAGTATTAGATCCATTGATCGCAACCCTATCAAGTTTCTTATAATCTCCTTTAATAGTTATCTCATTATTTTCAATAAACATTGGAAAATAAGTCTTAGCATCAGCAAATACAACATATACTAATTCGGGAATTAAAATATTTTTCACTTTAAAAGTAAAGTTACCATCAACACTACTTGTAGAGTCAACTAAAAAAGGTTCGTTACCACGATAAGCAACTAGCTTTACAGGACTATTCTTTAAATTGGTTATGTTACATTTAATTGTAAAACCATTTTCATTTTTCTGTGCAAAACTGCATATTCCAAGCAATATGACGATTGATATAATAAAGTATTTTTTCATTGTTATTTTTTTATAAAAGTAATACAAAATGAGTTATCAGAGATATATTTAACAAATTTTACATAAAAAACGGGCTGCTCTTATATAGAACAGCCCGATATCTATTATTAAATAATAATTATCTAGCGTATTTAAAGTCTTTACCCAAATAAATAGCAGCATCACCAAGACTTTCTTCAATACGTAACAATTGATTGTATTTTGCAATACGTTCGCTACGACAAGCTGAACCAGTCTTAATTAACCCGGTATTTAAGGCAACAGATAAATCAGCAATAGTTGTATCTTCAGTTTCACCTGAACGATGACTGATAACAGCGGTATAAGCATTACGATAAGCCATATTAACAGCACTTATAGTTTCTGTTAAAGTACCAATTTGATTAACTTTAATAAGAATTGAATTAGCAACACCTTTTTTAATACCCATATCTAATCTTTCAACATTAGTAACGAATAAATCATCACCAACTAATTGAATTTTTTCGCCAACCTTTTCTGTCATTAATTTCCAACCATCCCAATCATCTTCAGCCATACCATCTTCAATAGAAATAATTGGATAATTATCAACCCAATTCTTCCAGAAATCAACCATTTGAGAAGGAGTTAATTTATCACCTGTTGATTTATGTAAGTGATAAACATTTTCTTCAGGAATAAAATATTCTGAAGAAGCTGGATCCAAAGCAATATAAATATCTTTACCTGGTTTGTAACCTGCTTTTTCGATAGCTTGTATAATTACAGTTAAAGCTTCTTCATTTGATTTTAAATTTGGAGCAAAACCACCTTCATCACCTACATTAGTTGAATAACCTTGCTTTTTTAATACAGATTTTAAGTTATGAAAAACTTCAGCCCCCATTCGGATAGCATCTGAAAAACATGATGCACCTACCGGCATAATCATGAATTCCTGAAAATCTATACAATTATCAGCATGTGATCCACCATTCAAAATATTCATCATTGGGATAGGAAGTGTATTTGCACTTACCCCACCAATATAACGAAATAAAAACTGTCCGGTTTCCTGTGCGGCTGCATTAGCAGCTGCAAGAGAAACGCCTAAAATAGCATTTGCACCTAAGTTTGCTTTATTAGCAGTACCATCTATTTCTATCATTCTTTTATCTATAGAAACTTGGTCACTTACTTCAAAACCTTTTAATTCTTCATTTAAAGTTTTGTTTACATTACCTACAGCTTTTAACACACCTTTTCCAAGGTATAAAGAATTATCTCCATCTCTTAACTCAACAGCTTCGTGAACACCTGTTGATGCTCCAGATGGAACAGCAGCTCTTCCAATTACACCACTTGAAGTTAAAACTTCTACTTCAACTGTAGGATTCCCTCTTGAATCTAAAATTTGACGAGCATAAACATTTACTATTGTACTCATAATCTGAATTATTTTAATTTAATTATTTGATGTCAAAATTAACAATTATTTTCTATAAATGACATAAAAAAAGGATAAAGTAAAAAAACTTTATCCTTTTTATTAATGAACAAATATAATAATTATTCTTTGTTGTTTTCAACTTCAGGTTCAGTTGTTTCAATAACATTATTGTCATCAATAACCTCTTCCTTTACATCTTCAACAACATTAATTTCTTCTTTACTAGAAACAACTTCTTTTACAGCAGCTGTTTCACCATCTGTTTTCTTTTTTGTAGCTCTTTTTCTACGAGTAGATTTTCCTGCTTTTTCAGATTTAGCAGCTAATAAATTTTCATTATAATCTACTAATTCAACCATACACATTTCTGCATTGTCTCCTAAACGTGTACCTGTTTTCAAAATTCTAGTATAACCACCAGGTCTACTAGCAATTTTATTTGATATTTGTGTAAATAGTTCGGTAACCGCTTCTTTGCTTTGCAAGTAACTAAATACAGTTCTTCTAGAATGAGTTGAATCATCCTTAGATCTATTAATTAATGGCTCAACATATTTTCTTAACTCTTTAGCTTTTGCAACTGTAGTATTAATTCTTTTATGTAGAATCAAAGATGTAGCCATATTTGATAACATATGCGTTCTGTGAGCAGATGTTCTTCCTAATTTATTGACTTTTCTAGCGTGTCTCATTGTGATTAATCCTTATCTAATTTAAATTTCGCAATATTTATGCCGAATTCTAAGCTCTTACTTTTAACTAATTGTTCTAATTCTGTTAAAGATTTTTTTCCAAAATTTCTGAATTTAAGTAAATCATTTTTATTGAATGATACTAAATCACCTAATGTTTCGACTTCTGCTGCTTTAAGGCAATTTAATGCTCTTACAGAAAGATCCATATCAACTAATTTAGTTTTTAACAACTGACGAACATGTAAAGTATTTTCATCAAATTCATCGTTCATTGCTTTTTCTTCAGTTTCCATAGTTATTCTTTCATCTGAGAATAACATAAAATGATGAATTAAAATCTTAGCCGCCGATTTTAGAGCTTCTTTAGGATGAATAGAGCTATCTGTAACAATCTCTAATATTAATTTTTCATAATCAGTTTTCTGCTCAACTCTAAAATTCTCTATCGTATATTTAACATTTCTAATAGGAGTATGTATAGAATCAATTGGTATAGTACCTATGCTTTCATTTGTATTCTTATTCTCCTCAGCAGGCACATATCCTCTTCCTTTATTTATATTTAACTCTAAGTTGAGTTTTACAGAAGACTCCATATTACAAATTACTAAATCTGTATTTAACACCTGAAAGCCATTAAGAAATTTATTTATATCTCCAGCTTTAAAAGTATCCTGACCACTTATAGTAAATTGAATCTTTTCATTTGTAACATTATCAAGTTGGCGTTTGAAACGAACTTGTTTTAAATTTAAAATAATTTCAGTAACATCTTCAACAACACCTTTAATTGTAGAAAATTCTTGATCTACTTTTTCTATTTTAACAGAAGTAATTGCGAAGCCTTCAAGTGATGATAACAAAATCCTACGTAAAGCATTTCCGATTGTTATTCCATAACCAGGCTCTAACGGACGAAATTCAAAGATTCCTTTAAAATCATCTGCTTCAATCATTATAACCTTATCCGGTTTTTGAAAAGCTAATATTGCCATTTAATTATTTTTTTTCAAATTTATAAAAATTGTTGAAGAATAAAATACTTTAACATATTCTACCTATTTATTAAATCTAAAAATATTATTTTGAATACAACTCTACTATAAGTTGTTCTTTAATATTTTCAGGAATTTCTTCTCTTTCAGGATAATTTAAAAATTTCCCTGTTAAACTTCCCTCATCCCATTCTAACCATGAAAAACTATTCCTCTTATTGGCTATTGAATCTGTTATTACTTCTATTGATTTTGATTTTTCTCTAACACAAACAATATCTCCAGATTTAAGACTATATGATGGAATATTTACAACTTTGTGATTCACTTCTATATGTCTATGAGAAACCAATTGACGTGCTGCACTTCTACTAGGAGCTATCCCTAAACGATATACAACATTATCCAATCTAGATTCAATAAGTTGTAACAATACAACACCAGTAATTCCTTTTTTTCTAGAAGCATTATGGAAAATATTTTTAAATTGTTTCTCTAAAATACCATAGGTATATTTAGCTTTTTGTTTTTCCATTAATTGCAATCCATATTCTGATTGTTTTGTTCTCCTTTTATTTCCTCCACCATGTTGTCCTGGGGGATAATTCTTTTTTTCAAAAGATTTATCAGGTCCGAATATTGGGTCTTTAAATCTTCTTGCAATCTTTGTTTTTGGCCCTGTATATCTTGCCATACTATCTATGTGTTTTATTTAAAAATACTAATTAATTATACTCTTCTTCTTTTTGGAGGTCTACATCCGTTATGAGGTAATGGAGTTGTATCCATAATCTCTAAAACTTCAATACCAGAAGCATTGATTGTTCTTATTGCAGATTCTCTTCCTGCACCAGGTCCTTTAACAAATACTTTAACTTTCCTTAAACCCAAATCAAAAGCAACCTTAGTACAATCTGTTGCAGCCATCTGAGCTGCATAAGGAGTGTTCTTTTTAGAACCTTTAAATCCCATTTTACCAGCAGAAGCCCAAGAAATTACTTGACCTGCATTATTTGTTAATGAAATAATTATGTTATTAAAAGAAGCAAAAATATAGGCTCTTCCTAGCGGTTCTACTTTTACTATTCTTTTTTTTGTAATTTTAGCAGTTTTTGCCATATCAATTTATTATAAATTATTCGTCTTGAATTTTAATACTAAATATTAACCTTTAGGTGCTTTCTTTTTGTTAGCGACAGTCTTTTTCCTACCTTTTCTAGTTCTAGCATTGTTCTTAGTGCTTTGTCCTCTGCATGGCAAACCTAATCTGTGTCTAATTCCTCTATAACATCCGATATCCATTAATCTCTTAATGTTCATCTGTAATTCAGAACGTAAAGCCCCTTCTACTTTATATTTATCATTAATTAAGGTTCTAATGTTATTTTGTTCATCATCTGACCAATCATTAACCTTTTTATTTAAATCAATACCAGCTTCATTAAGTATTTTCTGAGCTGTACTTTTACCAATTCCATAAACATAGGTTAAACCTATTTCACCTCTTTTATTTTTTGGTAAATCAATTCCTGCAATTCTTGCCATAAAATGTATATTGTGTTAATTAATTTAAATTATCCCTGTCTTTGTTTGAATTTGGGATTTTTTTTGTTTATTACATAAATTCTCCCTTTTCTTCGAACAATTTTACATTCTGGAGATCTTTTTTTAACAGAAGTTCTTACTTTCATTTTTTTATTTTTTTTATTTGTACCTGAATGTTATTCTTCCTTTTGTTAAATCGTAAGGCGACATTTCTAATTGCACTCTATCCCCTGGTAATATTTTAATATAATGCATTCGCATTTTACCAGAAATATGAGCAGTAATTACATGACCATTTTCCAACTCAACTCGAAACATAGCATTTCCTAATGATTCAATAACAGTTCCGTCCTGTTGAATTGATGTTTGCTTTGCCATTTAACTAAGTACTAATTATTGTTATTATTTTTTAAAACCATTTCAATTTCATCAAAACTTGAAAGAATATCTACTTTATCTTTTCTGATAGCTACTGTATGTTCAAAATGAGCTGAAGGAAGTTTATCATTAGTATAAATTGTCCAACCATCTTTTCCTTGATATACTTCTTTTTTTCCGAAATTAATCATTGGTTCTATTGCAATTACTAAGCCTTCAATTAATCTCATGCCAGTCCCTCTTTTACCATAATTTGGAACTTCGGGTTTTTCATGAAGTTTTTTTCCAACACCATGTCCAACTAAATCCCTAACTACTGAATATCCTTGCTTCTCTACATAATTTTGTATCTCAAAACCTATATCTCCAATACGTTTTCCTTCAAAAGCAACTTCTAAACCTTTATATAAAGATTGTTTTGTAACTTCAATCAAATTCATTTTACCATCATCAATTCTTCCAACAGCAAATGTATATGCAGAATCACCATAAAATTCATTTTTAATAACTCCACAATCAATTGAAGCGATATCGCCTTCTATTAAAATTTTTCTACCTGGTATTCCATGTACAACCTCATCATTTAAAGAAATACATAAAGTATTTGGAAATCCATTATATCCTTTAAATCCAGGAATAGCATTATTATCTTTTATATATTCTTCAGCTATTTTATCTAAAAACAAAGTTTCAACTCCTGGTCTTATCCATTTAGCAACTTCTGCTAAAGTTTTTCCAACAAGTAAGGAACTTTCTCTTATTAACTCAATTTCTTCGTCAGTTTTATAGTGTACCATTAAAATCTAATTAGAGATCCAACTAATTACTGAGCACTCATTGCAGTTCTTCCTTTTATTCTACCTGACTTTGTTAATCCATCATAATGACGCATTAATAAATGACTCTCTATTTGTTGTAATGTATCTAAAACTACACCAACAAGAATTAATAATGATGTTCCACCATAAAATTGTGCAAATTGCTGATTTACACCGACAATTCTTACAATTGCTGGCATTACTGCTACAAAAGCTAAAAATAAAGATCCAGGTAATGTGATTTTTGACATTACATTATCAAGAAACTCAGCAGTTTTTTTACCAGGTTTAACACCAGGAATAAATCCTCCATTTTTCTTCATTTCTTCTGCCATTTGATTTGGATTTATTGTAACAGCAGTATAAAAATAAGTAAATGCAATAATCATTACTGCAAAAACAAAATTATACCAAAAGCCATTAAAATTTGAAAAAATGGAAACAAAACCAGTTAAAGAATCTGATGATGCAAAACCTGCAACAGTAAT
Organism: Bacteroidota bacterium; assembly: GCA_037134755.1. GTDB lineage: Bacteria > Bacteroidota > Bacteroidia > Bacteroidales > JACABE01 > JBAXLO01. The sequence continues at coordinate 18,348 of JBAXLO010000011.1, forward strand.
TGGAATAAACATAATTGCTTGAGCAAAAATAATAGGCATAACGCCTGCAGCATTTACTTTTAATGGAATATATTGCCTGACTCCCCCATATTGCTTATTACCCACAATACGTTTAGCATATTGAACAGGTATTTTTCTAGTTCCTTGAACTAATAATATACAAATTAAAATAACAAGAACTAAAACTATTAATTCTACAAGAAAAATAACTAATCCTCCTCCTTGTTCTACCATTCTAGATGCAAATTCACTAAATAATGCAAACGGAAGTCTTGCTATAATACCAACCATTATTAATAAAGAAATTCCATTACCAATTCCTTTGTCAGTTATTTTCTCACCCAACCACATTACAAATAGAGTACCTGCTATTAATATTACTGTAGATGAAATCCAGAAAAATGTAGTTGGAGGTGTCCCATTAAAAGGTGCTATTGCACTTGGAGAATGTCCTAATTGATGAACAAGATTTGCAATATAGCCAGGAGCCTGAAAACCTGTAATTATAACTGTTAAATATCTGGTAATTTTATTAATTTGTTTTCGTCCACTTTCTCCCTCTTTTTGCAGCTTTTGAAAATATGGTATTGCCATTCCTAACAATTGAACTACAATTGAAGCAGAAATATATGGCATAATTCCTAAAGCAAATACTGATGCATGAGAAAAAGCTCCACCAGAAAACATATTTAATAATCCTAGAATACCACTATTAGTCTGCTTTGATAAAGCTCCTAGTTCACTGGGATTAACACCTGGTAATACAACAAATGAACCAAATCGATATATTAAGACTATACTTATAGTATAAATTATTCTTTTTCGAAGTTCTTCGATTTTATATATATTCCGGATTGTTTGTATAAATCGTTTCATGCAATTAATTGTTAAATAATAGTAGCCTCGCCACCAATAGATTCAATAGCTTTCTTTGCAGTTGCAGTAAATGCATGCGCTGATACATTTACTTTTATAGTTAATTCACCTGTTCCTAAAATTTTCACAAGATCATTTTTTGAAGCTAATCCATATTGTTTTAAAACTTCAAAATCAATATTAAAAATGTTTTTTGTTTCTACTAATTTCTGAATAGTACTAATATTAATACCAACATATTCTTTCCTATTGAAATTTTTGAAACCAAATTTTGGTACTCTTCTATATAAAGGCATCTGCCCTCCTTCAAAACCAATCTTTCTTGAATAACCAGATCTAGATTTAGCACCTTTATGACCTCTAGTAGATGTCCCTCCTCTACCTGATCCTTGTCCTCTACCTATTCTTTTACTAGTTTTTACAGAACCTTGTTCTGGTTTTAGATTACTTAAATCCATTATATCTTATTAATTTATTATTAATATTAAATGTTCTCTACAGAAACTAAATGTCTAACTTTATTAACCATTCCTTCTATTTGAGGAGTAGCTTCGACTTCGACAGTTTGATGCATTTTCCTTAGGCCAAGAGCTATTAAAGTCCTTTTTTGCCTTTCAGGTCTATCAATCCCACTTTTTATTTGTTTTATTCTGATTTTTTTCATTATTTTCTCTAAATTATAAAGAATTTATTAACCATTAAATACTTTACTTAATTCAATACCTCTTAATTGGGATACCATATATGGGTCTTTAAGTTGAACTAATGCGTTAATTGTAGCTTTTACAACACTATGTGGATTCGAAGATCCTTTTGATTTGGCTAGTACATCTTTTACTCCAACACTTTCTAAAACAGCACGCATAGCACCACCCGCAATAACACCGGTACCAGGAGCTGCAGGTTTTAAAAACACATTAGCTCCGCTGTATTTACCATCTTGTTCATGAGGTAAAGTACCTTTAAGTATGGGTACTTTAACTAAATTCTTTTTAGCATCATCAATACCTTTGGCAATAGCAGCTGTTACTTCTTTGGCTTTTCCTAACCCATAACCTACTACTCCATTTTCGTTACCAACTACAACAATTGCAGAAAAACTAAATGTTCTACCACCTTTAGTAACTTTAGTAACTCTATTAATACTTACAAGTCTATCTTTAAATTCGATTTCGCTTGATTTAACTCTTTTTACATTAACATCTGCCATAATCTAAAATTTTAAGCCTCCTTCTCTAGCTGCGTCAGCTAAAGTTTTTACTCTACCATGAAATAAATAACCATTTCTATCAAAAACAACTGTATTAATACCAGCTGCAACTGCTCTTTCAGCAATTAATTTACCAACCATTTTGGCTTCTTCAATTTTATTAATTTTATTATCAACGAATGATTTCTCTAATGAAGATGCAGCTGTTATAGTTTTATTACTTATATCATCAATAATTTGAGCATAAATTTCTTTGTTACTTCTAAAAACTGATAATCTCGGTCTTTCTAAAGTACCATTAATTACTTTTCTAATTCGTTTTTTAATACGAAATCTTCTGAATTCTTTTCTATTATTTATAGCCATCCCTATTTGGATTTAAAATATTATTTATTTTATTTACTAGATGCAGCTTTACCAGCTTTCTTTCGTACAATCTCATTTAAGAATCTAATACCTTTCCCTTTATATGGTTCTGGTTTTCTTAATGAACGAATTTTAGCAGCTACCTGTCCTAACAATTGCTTATCAAATGATTGTAGAATTATTGTTGGATTTTTACCTCTTTCTGCAGTAGTTTCTACTTTTACCTCTATTGGTAATTCCATAATAATATTATGAGAATATCCTAATGAAAGTTCTAGTAATTGTCCATTAGCGGTAGCTTTGTATCCAACACCAACTATTTCTTGAATTGTTTTAAACCCAACAGAAACGCCTTGTACCATATTAAATAACAAAGATCTATATAATCCATGTAATGATCTATGTTTTATCTGGTCTGTAGGTCTTTCAACTAATAAAATAGTATTTTCAGAATCGATACTAATTTTTATAGAAGGATCAACAATTTGAGACAATTCACCTAAGGGTCCTTTAATAGAAACCATATTCTTATCTGACACATTAATTTCAACACCTTTAGGTATTGCTATTGGTAATTTACCTATCCTTGACATTTTTTTATTTATTAAAATATATAACACAAAACTTCTCCACCAATATTTTTAACTTTAGCCTCTTTGTCAGTCATTACACCATGAGAAGTAGACAGAATTGCTATACCTAAACCATTCATTACTCTCGGTATTTTTTCTGCACCAACATATTTTCTTAATCCTGGACTGCTAACTCTAGAGAGTTTACTAATAGCAGAAATTTTTGAAACAGGATGATATTTTAAAGCTATTTTTATTATACCAGGTCGAATTTCATCTTCAAATTTATAATTAAGAATATAACCTTTTTCAAATAAGATTTTTGTTAATTCTTTTTTTAATTTTGAAGAAGGTATCTCTACTATTCTATGCTTTGCCATTACAGCATTTCTAATTCTGGTTAAATAATCTGCAATAGGATCTGTGACCATTTTTTATTTTTTTTATTAATTAAACCAATAATATTTATTACCAACTAGCTTTTCTAACACCTGGAATTAATCCAGCTAAAGCCATTTCTCTAAAATTTATTCTTGATACACCAAACTGTCTCATATAACCTTTAGGTCTACCAGTTAATTTACATCTATTATGCAACCTAACTGGAGAGGCATTCTTTGGTAATTTCTGTAATCCAACGTAATCACCAGCTTCTTTTAATAAGGCTCTTTTAGTAGCATATTTATCTACTAATTTTTGCCTTTTTACTTCTCTTGCTTTAATTGATTCTTTTGCCATAACAAATTATTTATTTTGGTTTTTAAAAGGTAATCCAAATTCTTTAAGTAAAGCTAAAGCTTCCTTATCTGTAGGAGCTGAGGTTACAAAAGTTATATCCATTCCTCCAATTTTACTTATTTTGTCAATATCTATTTCTGGAAATATAATCTGTTCAGTAATACCAAAAGTATAATTCCCTCTTCCATCAAAACCTTTATCATTAATCCCTCTAAAGTCTCTAATTCTAGGAATTGATACAGATACAAGTCTATCTAAGAATTCATACATTCTATCACCTCTTAAAGTTACTCTAACACCAATAGGGTTTCCTTTTCTAACTTTAAAGTTTGAAATATCTTTTCTAGATTTAGTAGAGACAGCTTTTTGACCAGCAATGATTGACATTTCTTCAACACCATTATCAATTTGTTTCTTATCAGCAATTGCTGTACCCAACCCTTGATTAAGAGATATTTTCAATAATCTAGGAACTTGCATTCTGGTTTTATACTGGAATTGATTTGTTAGAGCTGTTACAATTTCTTCATTGTATTTAGCTTTCAATCTTGGATTATAATTCATTATTTAATTACCTCCCCTGATTTTTTAGAATAACGAACTAATTTATTTGTTTTACTATCTAATAGACGACCTATTCTAGAAGGTATACCTTTAGAATCTAATACCATCAAATTAGAAATATGTACAGAAGCTTCCATTTTAACAATGCCACCTTGTGTATTTTTCGCATTTGGTTTGGAATGTTTTGACACTAAATTTATTCCTTCAACAATAGCGGTATTATCGCTAACATTTACCATAAGAACTTTGCCTTGTTGACCTCTAGAGTCTCCTGCTAAAACCTTAACGGTATCACCTTTTTTAATACTTAATTTAAAATGCATATTGTAAACTTTAAACATTAAAGCACTTCTGGTGCTAATGAAATTATTTTCATATATTGTTTTTCTCTAAGTTCTCTTGCTACTGGTCCGAAGATACGAGTACCTCTCAATTCTTCATTTGCTGTTAAGAGAACTATTGCATTATCATCAAATCTGATATATGAACCATCACTTCTTCTTACTTCTTTTTTTGTCCTTACTACTACAGCTTTAGTAACAGTTCCCTTTTTAACATTACCTGATGGGAGTGCATCTTTTATAGTAACAATAATTTTATCTCCAACTGATGCATATCTTTTCCTTGTACCACCCAAAACTCTGATACACAGAGCACTTTTAGCGCCACTGTTATCAGCTACAATTACTCTTGATTCTTGTTGTATCATAATTATTTTGCTCTTTCAATAATTTCGACTAATCGCCAACATTTATTTTTACTTAATGGTCTTGTTTCCATTATTCTTACTGTATCGCCTTCGTTACACTCATTTTTCTCATCATGAGCCATAAATTTAGAAGTTTTTTTCACAAACTTTCCATACTTTGGATGCTTTACTTTTCTCTCAACAATAACAGTAATAGATTTCTCCATTTTATTGCTAACAACAAGCCCGATTTTTTCTTTTCTTAAATTCCTAGTTTCCATCTAAATAAGATTTCTATTATAAATTACTTATTTTTTCTAATTCTACTAACTCTCTTCTCTTTAACTCTGTCAATAAGCGAGCTATAGTTCTACGAAATGCTTTTATTTTGTTAGGATTTTCTAATGGTGAAACAGCATGATGTAATTTCAACTTAACAAGTTGAGCTCTTTCTTCTATTAACCTATCCTTAATTTCTTGAGTAGCAAGTTCTTTGATTACTTCTTGATTCATTTCTTTAATTTACTATATTGATTCTTCAACAAAATCTCTTCTAACAATAAACTTTGTACTAATAGGAAGCTTTTGTGCTGCTAATCTTAATGCTTCTTTTGCAACTAGGTATGGAACACCTTCGGCTTCAAATAAAATTCTACCTGGCGTTACTCTAGCAACAAAATATTCAGGAGCACCTTTACCTTTACCCATACGTACTTCAGCTGGCTTTTTAGTAATCGGTTTATCTGGAAATATTCTAATCCATATCTGCCCCTCACGTTTCATATAACGAGTAACAGCTTGACGAGCTGATTCTATTTGTCTTCCTGTTATCCACACTTCTTCTAATGCTTTAATTCCGAATGAACCAAAGGCAAGTTGGCTTCCGCGTTTTGCGTTACCCTTCATCTTACCTTTTTGCATTTTACGGTATTTTGTTTTCTTTGGCTGTAACATTATTTATACTATTATAGTTAAAACTTGTGTTAATACTATCTTCTTTTTCTGTTATTGCTATTATTATTGCTACCACTTCTTGGACGAGAAGTATTAGAATATGGTTTATCTCTAGGAATTACAGTAGAAGGAATAATTTCTCTTTTACCATAAACCATACCTTTGCATATCCAAACTTTAATCCCTATCCTACCATATGTAGTATGGGCTTCAGCTGTAGCATAATCAATATCAGCTCTTAATGTATGTAATGGAGTTCTTCCTTCTTTATATTGTTCTCTTCTTGCCATTTCAGCTCCACCAATTCTGCCAGAAATCAAAACCTTAATCCCTTCAGCACCTGCTCTCATAGTAGCAGAAACAGCCATTTTAATAGCTCTTCTGTAAGAAACTCTACCCTCAATTTGCCTTGCTATTGCTGAAGAAACAATTATTGAATCTAAATCAGGTCTTTTAATCTCAGCAATGTTTATTTGAACATCTTTCTTAGTGAGCTTTTTTAACTCTTCTTTTAACTTATCAACATCCTGTCCACCTTTACCAATTATTACTCCTGGCCTTGCAGAATTAATTGTGACAGTTACTAATTTAAGAGAACGTTCAATAAAAATTCTTGCAATGCCAGCTTTAGCTAAACGAGCATTAAGATATTTTCTGATTTTGTCATCTTCAACTAATTTTGGTTCAAAGTTTTTTCCACCATACCAATTAGAATCCCATCCTCTTATGATTCCTAATCTACTGCCTATTGGATTTACTTTTTGTCCCATCTAATATTATTTATAAGTTTTGTATTATTATTCTGAAATTTCACTATTATACTCTGTTAATTTAGCCCTACTATCAACAAAAATTGTAATATGGCTTGAACGCTTTGATATTTTATGACCTCTCCCTTGTGGAGCGGGTCTCATTCTTTTTAATTGTCTTCCACCATCAACAAAAATTTCTTTAACATATAATGTACTATCTTCCATTCTTTGTCCTTCATTCTTTGCTTGCCAATTTGCTATTGCAGACATTAAAAGTTTTCTGAGTTTTACAGCTGACTCTTTTGGACTATGAAGTAGAATTTGCAAAGCTTTGTCAACATTTACTCCTCTTATCAAATCTGCCATTAATCTTGTCTTCCTTGGTGAGGAAGGATTGTTAGTTAATTTAGCAAAATATAAAGTTTTATTTTCTTCTTTAACTAATTCAGCTTTAATGTGTTTTCTTGATCCCATTTCAATATGTTATTATTTTTTTCCCTTGTCTTTATTACCAGCATGACCTCTAAAAGTTCTTGTTGGAGCAAATTCACCTAATTTATGTCCAACCATGTTTTCAGTTACATAAACCGGTATAAATTTATTTCCATTGTGAACAGCTATTGTTTGACCTACAAAATCTGGTGAAATCATTGAAGCTCTTGACCAAGTTTTAACAGCTGTTTTTTTATTGTTCTGAATTAAATCTAGAACTTTTTTCTCTAATTTGTAGTCAATATATGGACCTTTTTTTAACGAACGACTCATAAAATCTTTGTATTATAAATATGATTATTTCTTCCTTCTTTCAACAATATACTTATTAGAATCTTTCTTTTTAGATCTTGTTTTAAATCCCTTAGCTGGCATTCCGTTTCTAGATCTAGGATGACCTCCAGTAGCTCTTCCTTCTCCACCACCCATTGGATGATCAACAGGATTCATAACTACACCTCTAACTCTTGGTCTTCTTCCTAACCATCTATTTCTACCAGCTTTTCCAGAAATTTCTAAACTATGATCTATATTAGATACCATACCAATAGTTGCTTTACAAGCCTGCAAAATCATTCTTGTTTCTCCAGAAGGCATTCTAACTATAGCATATTTATTGTCCCTTGACATTAACTGAGCATAAGATCCTGCACTTCTTGCTAATTTAGCACCCTGTCCTGGTCTTAATTCCAGATTATGTATTATAGTTCCAAAAGGAATTTCACTTAAGTAAAGTGTATTACCTATATCAGGTGTAACACCTTTTCCTGATTCTACCTTTTGACCAATTTTTAAACCATGAGGAGCGATTATATATCTCTTTTCACCATCTACATAATTCAATAAAGCAATACGAGCTGTCCTATTTGGATCATATTCGATTGTTTTAACAACGGCTGGAATATTTTCTTTTTCTCTTTTAAAATCAACTATTCTATAAGCCTGTTTATGACCACCTCCTAAATAACGCATGGTCATTTTACCTGTATTGTTTCTTCCTCCAGATCTAGTTTTTGGAGCTAATAAACTTCTTTCAGGTGTAGAAGTTGTTAATTCGTCAAACGCACTAACTATTTTAAAACGTTGACCTGGTGTTGTCGGTTTGAATTTTTTTAAAGCCATTTCTTTATATTAAATATTGCTATAAAAATCAATTGTTTCTCCAGCTGCTAATGATACAATAGCTTTCTTATATGAACTAGTTTTGCCTTTAATAAAACCTGATTTTGTATATCTTGATTTTGATTTACCAGGATTAATCATCGTATTGATTAATTCAACATTAACATGATATAAGCTTTCTATAGCTTTTTTTATTTCAATTTTATTAGCCTTTTTATTTACAATAAAACCGTATCTTTGAGATTTTTCGGTTATAATTGTCATTTTTTCAGTAATTAACGGCTTTATTATTATGCTCATTTTTTCTTAGCTGTTTTAATTAAATAAATTATTGTTCTTTACTAATTTTTTCAAATTCTACTATTGAACTTTCTAAAAACAATAAATTATTTGCATGTAAAATATCGTATGTGTTTAATTCCGTAACATTTAGAATTTTTACTTTCTCTAGATTACGGGAGGACAAATATACGTTTTTATTTGATTCAAAAAGAATAATTAATGTTTTTTTATCAGAAAGTTTCAAATTGTTTAGAACTTCTATTAATTGAGTTGTCTTAGGTTGCTCAAAATTAAAGTCTTCTACAATAGTTAAATTATTTTCTTTTGCTTTATAAGATAATGCAGATTTTCTTGCTAATCTTTTTAACTTTTTATTTAATTTAAAACTATAATCTCTTGGACGTGGTCCAAAAACTCTTCCACCTCCAGGGAACAGAGGTGAATTAATATCACCTTTACGAGCACCACCACCCTTTTGTTTCTTTAATTTCCTTGTACTTCCTGATACTTCTGAACGTTCTTTTGATTTATGTGTACCTTGTCTATTATTTGCTAAATATTGTTTAACATCAAGATAAATAGCATGATCATTTGGATTTATTCCAAAAACAGAATCACTTAAAGTAATTGATCTTTCTGTTTTATTACCACTTATGTTATATACTGCTAGCTCCATCTCTCTATTATTATATATGAACCAATATGACCAGGAACTGATCCTTTTACTAAAATTAAATTCTTTTCATTAACAATTTTCATTATTTGAAGATTGATAATTTTTCTTCTATTGCCACCCATTCTACCTGCCATGCGTATACCTTTAAATACTCTTGATGGCCAAGAAGAAGCTCCAATTGAACCTGGTGCTCTTAATCTATCATGCTGCCCATGTGTTGCATCTCCAACACCCTTGAATCCATGCCTTCTAACTACACCTTGGAAACCTTTACCTTTAGTTGTTCCAACAACATCAATATATTCACCTTCAATAAAGATATCAGCATTTAAAATATCTCCAAATTTCTTTTGGTGTCCTACTTCAAAACGAGTAAACTCAGCTACTACTTTTTTTGGAGTTGTTCCAGCTTTTTTAAAGTGTCCCGATAAAGCTTTTGTTGTATGTTTTTCCTTTTTTTCGTCAAACGCCAATTGAATAGCCTCATATCCGTCTTTTTCAATTGTCCTGACTTGGGTAACCACACATGGTCCAGCTTCTATTACTGTGCATGGAATATTTTTTCCAGAGGCATCATAAATGCTGGTCATTCCGATTTTTTTTCCTATTAATCCTGACATTTTCTTTGTAATTTATTTCTTTAGAATACTTTTAAATAATTAGAATTAAACTTTGATTTCTACTTCAACACCACTAGGAAGTTCTAGTTTCATTAATGCATCAATAGTCTTTGAAGTTGTACTGTAAATATCCAAAAGTCTTTTATAAGAGCATAATTGAAATTGCTCACGTGATTTTTTGTTTACAAACGTTGCCCTTAAAACAGTGTATATTTTTTTGTTTGTTGGTAAAGGTATTGGTCCGTTAACAACAGCACCTGTTGATTTAACAGTTTTAACGATTTTTTCAGCTGATTTATCAACCAGATTGTAATCGTATGACTTTAACTTAATTCTTATTCTTTGATTCACTTTAAACTATTTTTAAAAATATTCTTTAACTATTAATTTTAACACCTTTGATTTTAAAAACTACATCTTCCATAACATCATTTGGAGCTTCAGCATAATGTGAAAATTCCATTGAAGACGTTGCTCTACCTGATGTATTTGAACGCAATGAAGTTACATAACCAAACATATTTGATAAAGGAACTTTTGCACTTATTTCCTGATAACCAATTTTTGAAGTTATATTTTCTAAAATACCTCTTCTTTTATTTAAATCTCCGGTTACATCACCAACATAATCATCAGGGGTTATAATCGCTAATTTCATTATTGGTTCAAGTAAAGCTTTTTTAGCTTTTTTACAAGCTTCTTTAAAGCCTATTTTTGCAGCTAATTCAAAAGATAAAGCATCTGAATCGACTGGATGAAAAGATCCATCAATTAATCGAACTTTTAGGTTTTCTAAAGGATAACCTGCTAAAACACCATTCAGCATAGCAGCTTTAAAGCCTTTCTGAATAGATGGTATATACTCTTTTGGTACATTTCCACCTCTTACGTCATTAACAAATTGTAAACCTTTAATGTCATCATCATTAGGTGAAATTTCAAATTCAATATCAGCAAATTTACCTTTTCCACCAGTTTGTTTTTTATAAACTTCACGATAATGTACTTTTGATAATATTGCTTCTTTGTATGCAACCTGAGGTTTTCCTTGATTACATTCAACCTGAAATTCTCTTTTTAGTCTGTCTACTAAAATCTCAAGATGTAATTCGCCCATACCACTAATAATAGTCTGGCCTGTTTCTTCATCTGTTCTAACTGTAAAAGTTGGATCTTCTTCAGCTAATTTTTGTAACGCAGAATTTAATTTATCCATGTCTCCTTGACTTACAGGTTCTACAGCAACGCTGATAACTGGATCAGGGAATGTAATATTTTCTAAAATTATTGGATGTTTTTCAACACATAGTGTATCACCTGTACGAATATCTTTAAACCCAACAGCAGCACCAATATCACCTGCTTCAATCATATCAAGTGGATTTTGTTTATTGGCATGCATTTGCATGATTCTAGAAATACGTTCTTTTTTGTTGGTTGTTGTATTTAATACATATGAACCAGCAGCCAATGTACCTGAATAAACTCTAAAAAATGCAATTCTCCCAACATAAGGATCTGTAGCAATTTTAAAAGCTAATGCAGAAAAATGATCTGTTACATCTGGTCTTCTTATTTCTTCTTTTTCTGTATCAGGGTTTATTCCTGTTACAGCGTCAACATCCATAGGACTAGGTAAGAAATCAATAATTGAATCTAATAACTTTTGAACACCTTTATTTTTGAATGCAGAACCACATAATACTGGAGTGATTCTCATTTCTAAAGTTGCTTTTCTAATTGCACTAAGCATTTCAGCTTCAGTAATTGAGTTGTGATCGTTTAAAAACTTTGTCAATAACTCATCACTTTCTTCAGCAACACCTTCTATAAGTTTTGTTCTAAACTCTTCAACTGTATCAACTAATTCTTCTGGAATTGGAATTTCAAAATAATCAAAACCTGAGTTTTTTTCATCCCAAACATAAGCTTTATTAGTAATTAAATCAACAACTCCAATAAAGTTTTCTTCTTCACCAATAGGTATTTGAAGAGGAATAGGATTAGCTCCTAATCTTTCTTTTATTTGATCAACTACATGATAGAAATCAGCACCAGATCTATCCATTTTATTAATAAAGGATATACGTGGTACTTTATATTTGTTGGCTTGACGCCATACTGTTTCTGATTGAGGCTCTACACCACCAACAGCACAGAACAGTGCTACGGCTCCATCTAATACTCTTAAAGATCTTTCAACCTCAACAGTAAAATCAACGTGCCCTGGTGTATCTATAATATTTATCTTATATTGCTCATCATTGTAACCCCAGAAAACTGTGGTTGCAGCAGAAGTAATTGTGATACCTCTTTCTTGTTCTTGGATCATCCAATCCATAGTAGCGCCGCCATCGTGAACTTCGCCTATTTTATAGTTCTTGCCGGTATAATACAATATTCGCTCCGTTGTCGTGGTTTTACCCGCGTCAATGTGAGCCATAATGCCAATATTCCTTGTAAGTGTTAACTTTTCTGACATTTTTGTATTGTATTCCTGTCTAATTTATAAATTCAATAAAATAATGAACAATTGTTTTTTTGATTTCAGATTTAATTTAGAATCTGAAATGTGAGAAGGCTTTATTTGCATCAGCCATTCTATGAGTGTCTTCTTTTCTCTTGAAAGCAGCACCTTCTTCTTTAAAAGCAGATAAAATTTCTCCTGCTAATTTTTGACTCATTGATTTCTCATGTCTTTTGCGAGCATAATTTACTAATGCTTTCATCCCAATTGACATTTTTCTATCAGGTCTGATTTCAGAAGGAATCTGGAAAGTAGCTCCACCTATACGTCTACTTCTTACTTCAACTGCTGGTGTTACATTTGACAATGCTTTTTTCCACACTTCCAAACCATCTTCTTTTGATTTTTCAGTTACAATAGCTATTGCATCATAAAAAATATCGAAAGCAACGCTTTTTTTACCTTTTTGCATTAGGTTATTTACAAACTTTGTCACCAAAGTATCATTAAACTTTGGATCTGGAAGTATAATTCGTTTTTTTGGTTTTGATTTCCTCATTATAGTATAAAATTACGAAGACTTAAATCTATTTTTTTGCTTTTGGTTTTTTGGTTCCGTATTTGGACCTTCTTTGGTTTCTTCCATCAACACCTGAAGTATCCAATGCACCTCTGATGATATGGTATCTTACACCCGGTAGATCTTTTACCCTACCACCTCTTATCATTACTATAGAGTGTTCCTGAAGGTTATGTCCTTCACCTGGAATGTACGCATTTACTTCTTTACCATTAGTTAACCTTACTCTAGCAACTTTACGCATAGCTGAATTAGGTTTCTTTGGTGTTGTAGTATATACCCTTACACAAACACCTCTCCTTTGTGGACAAGAATCCAATGCAGGAGATTTACTTTTATCAATTAATTTGCTTCGTCCTTTTCGAACTAACTGTTGAATCGTTGGCATATTACTTATTTTGTTTTTATAACAATTTTTTTCGCCCCCAAAATTTGGGACTGCAAAGATACTACTTTATTTTGTAATGGCAATACTATGTTTGAAAAAAATAGCATATTTTTTTACTTTTTTTATATCACTATTTAAATCAATACTATCCGTCATGAAATAATTTACTTTAATGTGTATTTTCTTTATTTTTATTACTCCATTTTTATTTTTTAATACCAATTTCACAGTGCTAATTTTAATTTTATACAGTATATATATTAAGAACCTCCAAAAAAAAGACATTTTCTTTTATTTTACTGGAAAAACAACTTTTCTTATTAAAAATTACTTTTTTATTAAATTTTTATTAATAAATCATGAATTCTTCCAACATAAAAATAGCCGTCTTAATCCTTGTAATATGTAAGAAAAATGCATAAATAATCTTTTGTAGGATCTTGTAGATTATTTTTTTTCATATCACTTCATGCATCATCTGTATTCTGAACTATTATTATAAATTAAAATTAAATAATCAAATAAAGATATTATTAACAAATATAATTTCATTTGATTAAATCACAATTTATTATGACAATTAAATAAATAAATTCCCTTTTAATTATCTTAGCTTTTACTCTATATTAGTAATTATTTTGTAAATAAGTAATATTTTACTTGACTTTTGATATTATTTATAGTAATTTTATAGCGTTTTTTTAAAACATCAGATTTGCTTTTTTAAACACTTTATTAACAATTACCTGAAAAGTTAATTATTTGATACAGTTTCATTGAATAATTTTATATTAATTAAATAATTTTAATAATGAAAAAAATTTACATTCTTTTAATTGCATTACTTACAATAAATATTGTAAATGCACAATGGACAGTTCAATCTTCAGGAACTTCACAAATTTTATCTTCCGTATTTTTTAGTGATGCTAATAACGGATATGTGTGTGGAAGCGGTGGAATGATATTAAAAACAACAAATGCGGGTGCAGCATGGACAATAAAAACTTCTGGGCTTACAACAAATTTCAACTCTATTTACTTTACAAGCAGTACAACCGGTTATGCCGTTGGTGATAGTAAAACCATAATAAAAACAACAGATGGAGGTACAAGTTGGATTATACAAGATACCAGTACTGCTTACATATGTAATTTATATTCTGTATATTTTACAAATGCAAATACCGGTTATGCTATTGGGTATAACGGATTAATATTAAAAACTACCAATGCAGGTACAACATGGGATTCTATATATACCGGTACTACGAAGATTTTAAGATCTATTCATTTTATTGATGCTAATAACGGCTATGCAGTCGGTGTTAGTGGGACTATTTTAAAAACTACTGATGGAGGTACTACTTGGTCGACTTTGTCATCAGGAGTATCTTATGTTTTATATGGTGTTCGTTTTACAAGTTCTACTACAGGCTATACAGTTGGTGCTAATGGAGGTATCTTAAAAACTACTAATGGTGGTACAACTTGGGATTCTATATATTCAGGAACTACACGAACTTTAAGATCTATTTATTTTACAGATGCTAATAACGGTTATATTGATGGTTATAATGGTATCATATTAAAAACTACTAATGGAGGAACAACTTGGGATTCTATATATTCAGGTGCTACAGATAATCTAATGTCTGTTTTTTTTACAAGTACAAGCGTTGGTTATGTAGTTGGGAACTCAGGGAGAATATTAAAAACCACAACAGGGGGAGTTGGTATTTCTGAGATTGCTGATAATAATAATACTATCTCTATTTATCCTAACCCTGCAACTGATAATTTAACTATTGATCTACAAAAGTTATCTAATTTACAAAACACAAATCTATACATATATAATATAGAGGGGCAGATAGTGCATCAGCAGCAAATTACTCAGCTTAAAACAGAACTTAATATTAGTGAACTAGCGGAAGGGATGTATGTTGTAAAAGTTAGTAACGATGAAAATACAATGATTACAAAGTTAATCAAGAATTAATATTTAAGAATCTTAATTTAATTAAAAAAGGTGTTTAGATTTTAGTCTAAACACCTTTTTTTTATGTTAATTAAAACACTTTTTATTAAAGATTAGGTATTAATTTGACATCTAATATTTGTTCGTCTTCAGTTACAGTTACCGTTAGCTGAACAGGTTTGTGATCGAATGAAATTATTTTTATTTCATGTGTGCCTAATGGAAGTTCTAATTCTAACTGTCCGTTAATATCAGTTAAAGTAATTTCAGCTATACCTACTGTTTTAACACTTGCACCTACTATACCTTCGCCGGTATTTATATCAGCTACATTTAAATGAACGATACCTGTAGGTATCGATGGATCGTGGTGCGAACGTACACCAACCTGAATATCGTGACTTAAAGCCAGGAAACTATTATAAATATCCGGAAGTATTTCTTTGATAAGTAACATTGAGTTTTTTAAACGTATGTTAATGATTGAAGTTAGAGTTCTAAATGCTGTATTAATTTGCTTAGTATTTACACCCGACTCAGTTTTGGTTTCTGTTGGCAAATTTGATGTTGCATTATAAGCAGTGTTGCACGAAGTAATTTTCCCTAATGTATCAATAGTAATTCCATAATCTTTTAAAAGTAAAAGATTGTCGGTACCTACTTTTAAAACTATTTCACCTGCAGCAGTAAGTTCGGCAGGTTTCAAGTGTTTTAAAACATATTCTTTATAGTTAATTTTACGGAAGTTGGTCATATCGTTTTTCGAAAAGAAATATGAACTCATAGGACCACAGTTTAGCATAATACTTTGTACAAATGCTAATTTAAGTGAAGATGAATCTTCTGCTATACCTGTATTATCGGTATTTTGAGCGGGAGAACTTTCATCAATAAAATCCAGACATACTTCCAAATCTGTAAAATCTTTTAAAATACCTTTGTAAGGAGTTAATTGCATTAAATTAGTATCTCTTAAATTTAATAGTTTTCTCCCTGTTTTCCTTTTTGCATCTTGCTTTTTATTCATATTATAAGTTATTGAATATTTATTTTTTTGCAAAGATGGGGACAAATTCTCAATAAACAACACATTATTTAAAAATAAATCGTTGATTTTATTGCAAAAAGATTCGTTACGACAAAAATATATGATACTAACGTTTGATGCTTCCCCTGTTACCTACATTAATTATTATGTAATGATTTTGTGATTATTATTTTAATTGTTGAATTGTAATTGTTTTTATTACTTTTGCATAATGGAAAAGACACAAATAATTAAAAACATTCTTTACGAAATACTTGAAGAAAACAAAGGATGGATGACAATGTCTGAAATAGCAAATGAATTTTTTAATAAAAAACATCCATTTTCAAAAATATCTATTTCTGCTTTTAGGTTCATATTAAGACATAATAAAGATGTATTTATAAATAATATAAAAAGTGACAGCTATAAATTAGTAATGTATGGTAGTAAAGACGATGTATTAAAAAACCAACCATTAGTTAAAAATATTTTTGATTTCTTAAATAATTATGACGATCCAAAAAATATTGACGAAATTGTAGAATTTGTTCTAATTTATAAACCTAATTCTAATAAAGACAGTGTTTGGACTGCGATAAGAAAATATCAAAATATTTTTTTAAGATTTAAAAATAATTTTATTGGATTAGTTTCTAAAACGTATTCAGATGTTTATATTATAAAACCAAGAAAAATTAATTTAGATATTAACCACATAATTCACAAGCCTATTAATACATTAATATTAGATTATTTAAATATTGAAAACGAGCCCAAATCAATTAATGAAATTATAAAAGAGCTTCATAATTTACATCCTGAATTGAAAAGAGGTAGTATTATGCAACAATTGTATTTAAATAGACATAATTTTAATAAATTTTATCCTAAATATATTGGGCTTATAACTAAAAAATATTCAACTGATTGGGTTATGATACCTAAAAATTCAAAAACTGTTACATTAAAAGAACTAATTATCGAATATTTACATAGTGAAGAATTACCCAAACATATTTCAGAGATAAAAGCATATATATTAAAAAAACAAAATTTTTTAAAAGGTTCAAATGTATGTTCTATCCTTAGAGGTCAAGATAATTCCAGCTTTATAATATTTGAAAATAATTATTATGGACTTAAATTAAAAGAATATCCTAATAATTATAATTTACATAATATTAAACATAGAACTAATTTAACAAAATATATTTTTAATTATTTAAATAATGAAATTAATCCTAAAAATATAAATGAAATATTAGAACATTTTAAAATTAATCATCAATATAACAGTTTAAAAAACTTAAAACAGTATTTCATCACAAAGAAACATCTTTATATAAAATATGAAAAAAATTATTTTGGCCTTTTATCAAAAGAATATTCTGCTGAATATGTTGTAAAAACGAAAGAAACAAAAAAGGAATCAATCCCACAGCTTGTTTTTGAATATTTGGAAAAAGAAGAAAATCCTATACATATACAAAAAATTGTTGATTATATTCTTCAATTTAAACCTTATTCAAATAAAAAAAGTATTTTTACTAATATTAAACATCATTCAAATAATAGATTTAAAACATTTAATCTAAATTATATAGGCATTAAAGATAAAGAATATTCAAAAGATTATATCGATAATGAAATTATGATTTTAAGTTATATCCCGATTAAAATTATTGCTCAATCATTCTTACGAGAGGAAAAATATCCAATAGCTAAAAATTTAATAGTTGATTATGTACTTAAACAAAACCCTTCATTAAAAATGAGTAGTGTCTATAAAACTATAGAGACTAATTCTGAAATGTTCTCTAGATTTAAAAACAAACTAATTGGACTTAAAGATAAAGAATATCCTGTTCAATTTATTGAAAATATTTAATATAAATCACAAAATAATCACTTCTAATATTACTTTCCTAGTGAACTATATTTATTTGTGTATACTATTTCTACCGATATATCACACCCTTAGTGTGAAAATCCATTTTTTCAAATCACAAATTCACCAAATCACCAAATGAATTGTCCAACTTTTAAAAGAATACAATCAGGCTTAAAAGCCAATAAATAAATTTAATCATTTCATTATTTATCTAAAAGATTTATCTATCAATATTTATGATATTAAAATACCTGCGATAAGTTTTTTAGTAAAAATTAAATGAATTATAAGTAATCTGATATAGATTTGGATAAGAAAGAAAAAAATTATGGTCTTTGCAAAAAAAATCATGATGAATAAAAAAAGGTTTTTGGTCTTTACGAAAAAAATTCACGTGTAAACGAAGTTCATTTTTGCAAAAACCAAACGATCATTTGCTATTTTGAAAGAGGTTTTTTACTAAAAAAATCGTCATCGGTCAAAACGAAGTTGACATTTGCTAAAATCAAATAGATTTTTGCCAAAACTAAATGAACATTTGCTAAAACTAAATGGATTTTCATCAAAACTAAATGAACATTTGCCAAAATAAAGTCGTCAGAGGTCATTTTGAAAGAGGTTTTTTCCAGAAAAAAAAGGATTTAGCTCTAAAAAAAGGGATTTAGCTCTAAAAAAAAGGATTTCGCTTAGAAAAAAAGGAATCTTAAATCAGAAATTATTTAATCAATTTTCTTAATTTCTTCGTAATTTATCAATTCCACATCTTTATAATAATATTGTAACACTTGCCTGGCAGTATAACCATAACGCACCATCTTTACCGCCCCCTCCTGACTCAATCCTACACCATGCCCATAGCCTTTGCCTTTAATTATAACCTGATCACCCTGTTTTTTAACACTAAAGAAAGTAGATTTAAGCGCTAAGTCTTTACGAATATTCTTTAAATAGATGCTATCAACTAAAAACATTTTACGTGTTGGTTGATCGAAGTTTAAAACAGCTCTAACTTTGGAAGTATCATTAGAATTGAATTTGAAATTATCGGATAAGTATGAAAGCCATTCTTTAACCGGCATTTTATGTTCCCAATATGAATTACGCATTCCGTTAGAGAAAGTATCTTTTACACTTTTTAGATAGGTAGTAGGGATATTCCATAAATCTTCGGAATTAATTGTTTCGCCACCCGAATTAGAGTGAAACGATGCAGATATCATTCGTTTATCTTTATCAACAATAACATCTCCAGCAGTCAATGAAACAGCCATCAGAATCTGAAACTTATTACATCTGCTTCTGTATGCCTGACAATGTACATCATCGCAAAGATTATAACCGTCTTTGTAGTGCTTCATCATGTTGTTGATGGCATAAGTACGCGTAATAATAGCTTGTATCTTGAAAAACTCGAGTGAATCACTGGCTCCTAATATTTCGGACTGGACAACGCCTGCAACATAATGCTCAATCTCTACTTTATTTATAATTTTAAAATAACCTCTTTCGACAGTAAACATTAAATCATCGTCATATATACGTTCATTTACGTCAGTATTTGATGGTTTAATCTTAATTATATTCTTTAATCCATCTCCCTCGACATCAATAGTTGTATAAAAACCAAAATCTTCTTTATCATTAGTTATTCTTATCTTACCCTTTTCTAAAGTAAGAGTTAAGGACATATTTTTATCTAATTCAGTAATCTTTGTAGTGTTGGAATTAACAACATATTTGCCAATCAAAGAAGTTATAGTTACAGTTTTAACTTTCTTGTCCGAAAAAATACGAACATCAAAGCTAGCTGCTTTAAGAGTAAATGAAATTAGAGTTAAAAGTATAAATGTAAGAGTGATTATTCTTCTTTGCATGTGTTAAATCCTTTTCAATAGATAATTATGTTTACTTTCTAGATAAATATGTAGTAATAAGTTTTGCAGTATTAGCTGAAGCACCCTTGCCACCCAATTTTATTTTTAAATCATTATAATCTTCACGAAGTTGGCTTAGGTATTCATTATTAAGAGTTATCTTTTCGAACTCTTCTTTCAATCTATTTGTAGTAAGATCGTTTTGGATAAGCTCAGTTACTATTTGTTTATCCATTATAAGATTTACAAGTGAGATATATTTTACTTTCACAAAACGTTTAGCAATAGCGAAAGAAATAACACTCCCTTTGTAACATACAACTTGAGGAACCCCAAACAATGCAGTCTCTAATGTAGCAGTTCCTGATGTTACCAACGCAGCTTTTGCAGTTTGCAACAAATTATATGTTTGATTATATACAATCTCAACCGGCTTCTCCCCTATTATCTCTTTATAAAATTGTTTTGACTGCGAATTAACTCCCGCAATTATAAATTTATAATCAGGATAAGCATCAACAATAGATAACATGATCGGTAATACAGTCTTTATCTCTTGCTTGCGACTACCAGGAAGCAATGCTATTATAGGTTTGTTTGATACATCAATAGTTTCTTTAAAGACATTAATATCATTCAGAGTATTTACAGAGTGATTATCGATAGCATCGAGCAAAGGATGCCCAACAAAATCAACTTCCATCTGATGCTCTTTAAAGAATTCCTTTTCGAAAGGTAAGATTACAAATAAATGATCAATTACTTGCTTCATTTTCTTAACTCTTGACTGATGCCAAGCCCAAACCTGAGGAGAAATATAATAAAATACCTTTAATCCTTTTTGATGTGCATATTCAGCAATACGAAGATTGAATCCGGGATAATCAATGAGGATAATTGCATCAGGTTTAAAGGTATCAATATCGTTCTTACAGAATTTTATATTGCCTAATATCGTCTTGAGATTAGCAAGAACTTCGATAAAACCCATAAAAGCAAGATCACGATAATGTTTTACCAACTCGCCACCTTGTTTTTGCATCAAATCACCACCCCAACACCTGAACTGAGCAGAACTATCAATTTTCTTTAGTTCGCTCATCAGATTTGAAGCGTGTAAATCGCCTGAAGCCTCCCCTGCTATGATATAATATCTCACTTATGATACTGATAATAGTAAAACAATATAATAAAGATCAAACTTATAGTTACTAAACCCTTAGCAGTCTCCATAAACTTTAAGTTCTTTATATAGTAACGAATCAATATTAAGTTAAGTACAATCCCTAACATAAATATTTTACCCTGTGCCATCAAATCAACAGCATTGGTAAACTTTACTATCAAATAGATTATTGCTGTGGATATTGCAGCAGCAAAAAGCCCTGTAATGAGTCCAAATATAAACGAATCTCTTTTATACATTCCAATTATAATTATTTAATTTTTCGATGGTATGATGCGCAGTAAAATCAAACTGAAGAGGAACAACTGCTACATAATTATTTTCCAAAGCCCATATATCAGTATCTTCGCCTTGATCCTGATGACGAAACTCACCTGTAAGCCAATAGTAATCTTTTCCATGAGGATCAGTGCGGGCATCAAAAACTTCATCCCAGAAAGCTTTAGCCTGACGGCATATCCTTATCCCTTTCGGAGAATTTCCATTCAATTTAGGGATATTAACATTCAAACAAGTGTCTTTTGGCATTCCATGCTCAAGAACCATCTCAACTATCTTATCAATATAAACATCTACATGACTGAAATCTGCGCCCCATGAATGATCATCAACAGAAAAGCCAATAGAAGTAACTCCTTCGATAGCACCTTCAAAAACAGCAGCCATCGTACCTGAATAAATTACATTTATTGAAGCATTTGAACCGTGATTGATACCTGAAACTAACAGATCAGGATTACCATGAAGGATTGCTTTCTCAGCTAACTTAACACAATCAACAGGAGTGCCATTACAAGTATATTCTTCATAACCTTCTTCAATAGTAATAGTTTTTAATCGCAAAGGAGTTGACACAGTAATTGCGTGTCCCATACCCGACTGTGGTTTATCGGGTGCAACTACAACAATATCACCAAACTTTCGCATAATAGAAATAAGTTTCCTTAGTCCCGGAGCGTTAATACTGTCATCATTAGTAATTAATATCTTTGGTCGTTTCATTTTCTTTTTTCTTTAATTAATATATTTCAGTCACTCCGCCTGATATTACAAACTTCATTACTTCGGTTGGTGAAGCAGTTACAGGTGTTACATTTTCAGCTGGCACTACATATAATGCGCCTGAATATCCAAATGAGAATGGGAAATATACTGCTATGTGTTCTTTATCTATTCCTAATTGCGACAAGTCTCTTTGTGTTACAAATCCTATTCTTTGTATGTCTGAATCTTTGTTAACTTTGACTAATACAGGTTCGGAGAACTTCTTTTTTTGTCCTACAAATGCCTGTAACAAATCTTTTATTGATGTGTAAATAATCTTTATAAAAGGTGTTTTATCTAAAGTTGAATCAATAAAAGAAACAAGTGGCTTTGAGATCAATGATTTCCCAAAATAACCTATCGTAGTTATCACTGCAAACATTAACACGATTCCTAAGCCGGGTATACTTGTGTTGAATAAGCTTTGAATTACATCTTTAGTTAATCCGTTAAGGAAATTAAACGCTAAATATATAAAGAAGACTGTTGCCCCTAAAGGTGTTGTATATAATAATCCTTGCCAAAAGTAGCTTAGTATTGGCTTTGAAAACTTATTAAATCCGTTGCTCATAATTGATATTGTAAGTTGGCAAAATTACGAATTTTAAATGAATAAGCTTCTGTTAAAGAAAACTAA
>JBAXLO010000012.1:0-39800 GCA_037134755.1 Bacteroidota bacterium
TTTCCAGACGAACGCTACAAATAACATTTCAATTTAAATAAATCTCATTTTAATCCTTATAAATGCCGAAGAACTCACCTTAAATAATATTATAAGCTCGATTAATTTTCAAATTAAGTCAATGAATACTTTACAAGACTCTATAAAATTCCGGCTACACCCGGTAAATATATCACTACTCTCCATTTATAACCTCAACACCTTATCAATACTATGCCAATGTCAATAAATAATCTAAACCAATAAATAAATAAAAACAAAAAGTCCGTTAATTAGCTTCACAAGTCCATCCTTTTAGCAATAATTTCAAACAGTACCCAATTAAAGAGTATAATATCTGCTGTTTACACTATATGATTAATTATATCAATCAAACTTAAAATGCTTTTTTAAATATTTTTTTTCAAAATAAACATAATTAATCCAGATAATAACAATATTTCAAAATAAAAATAATCGTCACTAAATAATAAGAGCTATCTGTATCAGATTTGCAATCTCAAATTCAATGCTGATAAAGTTTAAAAAAAATTCTTTTATAATATTATATTAAGCAGCCATGCTGTAATTAATATTATAAAAAACATTTCGGAGATTACCAAACGCTTAATTTGGATGATATGAATGGGTATGAAGAACGACAAAGGGATAAAAACCAGGCACAAATGATATGTGAAGAAGGCACCGGAAAAAATGAGCGTGAAAAAAGCTACTAAAAGGAACATCGTAAGTACTAATACCTTTTTACGATAATATATCGACTTCTCCGTAAGACGATTGAGGGTGTTAAAAACAATATAAACCGACATCAATCCAACTATGGTGAAGAAAATATAATTTCCCTTGTCGGGATGAAAAATTGCAGGGTGAAAACTTTTGAAAAAACCAATGTACGAAAAGAATTTTACCTTAAGTTGATTGGTTACAAAGTAGTATGAAAACAAATAAAGATAAGGCGTACCCAAGCCAAGTACCGAAATAACCCATTCGCGCCAAGCGTAAAGACGGTAGATGAAGAAACTAAGCCAAATGAAGACAATAAAATAAATGGACGGGAAATAAAATAAAGATGAAATGCCTATTAATAATGTTGCGTTGAATACACTCGAAAAACTATCGGCTTTACCATAAATACCAAGGATATTGCGAAGCGAAAATATGAGGAAAAGACTGGAAAACAACACCGGATGAATAGTATATAGCTCTGTTGAACTACTCATCATCAAAAAATAAATAAAGGTAATTAAATAATTATTTCTGTTGAACATTTCATTAGCAGAAAATGCCATATTCAACATAATCGACTGTATTATAAGCAAGATAAATGCTATGGTTACAGCTAAAATGTTATTGGTAAGAAAAGAATTTCCGATTAAAGAATAAAATGGTGATAATGTTGGGAAAACAGTAAGGCTTGTAAGGCTAAAAAAAGAATGAATCCAGATAACAATAACGGCTATCATTATAAAAGACAGCTGATAAATATAGTCGGATTTGAATATCTTGGTAAACATTTTCTTTCTTTAATTAAAATGCAAAGGTATAAAAAAAACCATCCTGAATTAACAAGATGGTTTTTTTAATGGGTAGAAGATGGGATTCGAACCCACGACCCTCAGAACCACAATCTGATGCTCTAACCGACTGAGCTACGACTACCATTTATTCATCAGAGTGCAAAAGTAGTATAAATATTTAAATCTGCCAAATAAAAATACAAACAAATCAATATAAATACTAAAATTAGTGAGTTTATAAGGTAGTATGCTGTTATTTTCTAAATTTTTTCTGAGGTAATAATTTAGATGCAAGGTCACCACGGTTCATTTTGCGCAAAACAGACTCAATCCATTGATGGTTTTCACGTTTATACCAAAAGAAAAACCTATGTTGCTCCTGTTTTTGAACAGCATCCCGAGCCGAATACACTTTTTCGCCTGTATAAGGATTAAAACCAGAATAATACATCTCAGTTGCAAGAGTCATGGGAGTAGGCGTGAAGTCCTGAACCTGTTCCGGCTTAAATCCTAACCTCTTTGTTTCAATCGCTAACTCAGCCATGTCAGTTAAATTACAACCCGGATGACTCGAAATAAAATAAGGTATAAGTTGTTGATTAAGTCCGGCAGCAGCACAAGTCTTTTCGAACTTCAACAAGAATTCATTATAGAGTTTAAAAGTAGGCTTCCTCATCATTTTAAGAACATTTTCGGAAGAATGTTCGGGTGCCACCTTTAGCCTACCCGAAACATGGTGCTTAATAAGTTGTTCGGCGTACTCATCATAAGAATTTGCGATGCTAATATTTCGTGGCTTGCCTACAAATAAATCATACCTGACCCCACTACCAATAAAAACTTTCTTAATACCTTTTATCGCAGCAGCCTTTTTATAAAGAGTGAGCAAAGGCTTATGATTGGTGTCCAAATTAAAACAAGTGCCAGGATAAATACAAGAATATCGCTTACACTTATTACAAATATCCATATCTTTACCTTTCATCTTATACATGTTAGCAGATGGGCCGCCCAAATCACTAATGTATCCCTTAAAATCAGGCAAAGTAGCGATCGTTTCAAGTTCTTTCAGGATAGAATCTTCGGATCGGCTGCAAATCAACTTCCCTTGATGGGCAGAAATAGTACAAAAAGAGCATCCACCAAAACATCCCCTATGAATATTAACAGAAAATTTGATCATTTCATAAGCTGGAATAGGTCCACGCTTTTCATATTTAGGATGCGGAAGACGTGTGTAGGGCAAATCAAAAGAATTGTCGATCTGCTTTTCGCTCATCACAGGATATGGAGGATTAATCACCAATATATCACTACCTATCTTCTGAATAATTCTATTTGCCTGCTGCTTATTAGACTCTTCTTCGATAGTTTTAAAGTTATTGGCATATATTTTTTTATCTTTTAGACATTGCTCATGAGAAGCAATCTCAATAGTACTAAAATTTGAGTGTAAATTATTAAATTCTTTGGCAGGAATAGCATAAGCTATCTGAGGAATATCCCTTATCTCAGCCACCGGAATACCTTCATTAAGTTTATTAGCAATTTCTTTAATCGCCTCTTCGCCCATTCCATATACTAACAAATCTGCGCCACTTTCGAAAAGAATCGAAGGCTTAAGTTTATCACTCCAGTAATCATAATGCGTAACTCTTCGTAAGGAAGCTTCGATTCCACCAATAACGACAGGAGTATCAGGATATAAATTCTTTAATATTTTGGTATAAACAATAGTTGCGTAATCCGGACGAAAACCAGCCTCACCGCCGGGAGTATAAGCGTCATCAGAACGACGGCGGCGAGCAGCAGTATAATGATTTACCATCGAATCCATACAGCCTGCTGTAATTCCAAAGAATAATCTTGGCTTTCCAAGTTTCTTAAAGTCGCGAAGATCATCTTTCCAGTTAGGTTGAGGAAGAATTGCTACTTTAAAACCTTCATGTTCTAATATTCTACCAATAACTGCGTGCCCAAAACCCGGATGATCTACATAAGCATCGCCCGATATTATGATAATATCAGGTTGTTCCCAGCCTTTAAGTGTAATTTCTTTTGCTGTAGTAGGCAGCCAGTCAGATAAATTTGGATTGTACATAATAATTATAAAAACAAGTATTATTTAATTTGGTTTCTAACTGCAAAAGTACTTATCTTTGCATACAATATTAAAACAATTTATCTATATGAAAAAAATAATCCTATCAATTGCCATAATGATGTTATTTATTAACAGTTATGCACAGAAAACAGCAGCCTTAAAAGATGATACTTTAAGATTTCCAAAAGATAAAAACAAAGGAAAAGATATCATCATCTTCGATGTTTATTCAGATATCTGGAAGGGCGCACCAAATAATATTACTGTAAGAACCATTGATCAAGGCATTAATTTTTATTTAATGACCAATCATCCTATTGGAACCAGCAATTTTAGTATCGCCTATGGCCTGGGAATCAGTTCACATAATTTCCATAGTGACGGAGTTCCTGTTTTAGAAAGAGATGCTAATGGTATACCTACCGGTAAAACTATTTTTGAAACATTGGGTTCGCATTATCAAACAACAGTTAATTACAAAACCAATAAACTTAATCTTACTTACCTTGATCTTCCAATAGAATTAAAATTTAAGACCAGAGATGCACACAATAGGCAGTTAAAATTCTCTCTAGGTTTTAAAATAGGTTATGAATTAAGTAACCATACAAAGTTTGTTGGGGATGATGTTTTAGAGGGGACTACAGATGAAGTCACTATTAAGAAAGGGAATATCAAAAACATCAACAATTGGAATTATGGTGTCACAGCAAGAATAGGTAAAGGGATGTTTAATCTAATGTGTTATTATTCTTTATCAAAGATATTTAATACTGATGGTCCTCAAATGTATCCTATTTCTGTTGGGATATCTATTACGCCATATTAATATTAAGAAAGACTAATTTTTCTACTTGAATAGACAAAACTCTTTATCTATTTAAGCCTATTTGGTTTTATAAATTAAAGTTTTTTTTAAATAATTTAGTTTGCTAATGTTTATTTAAAATCAATTAAATTTGTAATTTTGCATTCTATTTTATTATATAAATTAATTTACCTAATAGGTATCTAAAATACTAAACAATACTTAAGTATGAATAAAGAAAAAAAGATCATAACCTATCTTGATAGGAATGAAAATCAATATGGTCCAGCACCGGAATGTTTTAAAGCATTAAGAAAAAAGAACTTTAAGAAACTTAGTGAATACTCTCGTGATTTCTCTAGAGGTGTTAAGAGTAGATTAACAGAAAGACTTGCTGCTGATTTTGGAATAAATGAAAAGAATGTGATGCTCGGTTTTGGTGGAGAAGACATTCTAAAACAAACTGTTCATTGTTATATTCACAAAGGTGATAAGATAATGATCCCATCTTATTCATGGTGGTATTACAAAAAGATTGCCGATGAAGTTGAGGGTTTAAAAGTTGAATATCCTATAGTTGAAGGAGAAGATTCTTTCTATTATGATATTGAAGGAATGTTAAAGATATACGAAGAAGAAAAACCTAAGTTAGTTCTTATAAGTTCGCCTAACAATCCAACAGGAAATCGTCTGGAAATTGATCAGATGAAATATGTTATCAGTAAGATGAAAGATGCTGTGGTTGTTCTTGATGAAGCTTATACACTTTTCTACAATAAAGACAACTCACATCTAAAAGAAATCATTGCAGAATTCCCTAATGTTATTATTATTCGTACTTTTTCTAAGTATTATGGATTAGCAGGGATAAGAATTGGTTTTGCTTTGTTGGGTGAAAATCATGCTCAGTTCTCTTTATTTAGTGCAAGATATTTAGGTTATAATCGTTTATCTGAGAGAATTGCTATTGCCGCGCTTGATTCAAATGAATATTATGAAGATATGCGTGATAAGATGACTTCTGATATGGATACTTATTATAATGAGTTTAATAAGATCCCGGGATTTAAGGCTTATATATCTTATGCTAACTTTATTCTTGTTAAAATTCCTATAGAAATTAAAGATGCATTAAAGAAATATCTTACTGAACGCGATATGATCATTAAGTTTATGGCTGAAGATGGTTTGTTCAATCATTTACGTATTACAATAGGGACTCAAGAACAAAATGCATTGCTTTTGAGTATGATTAAAGATTTTTTGAAAGAAAACAAATAGTAAATGAGTTGGTTCGGCGAATATAAGAAATCATTAAAGATGAAAGAGGTTGAAGAAGTTTTCGACCTCTTCTTTTATAGGCCGCTTGCTTTTCTTTTAGTAAAACTTATTTACAAAACAAACATAACTCCTAACCAACTTACTATTGCAGCCATATTTATGGGTGTAATTGGAGGTTGTTTTTATGCACAGGGTCTTCCTCAATATTTCATTATCGGAGCATTGTTTTATATGATGTTCAATATTCTTGATTGTAGCGATGGTCAACTTGCCCGTTTAAAAAGGAATGGAACTCATACCGGTAGAATCATTGATGGCTTTGCCGATTATATTGCTGTAACTGCTGTTTTTATCGGCATAGGTATTGGGTTTGCCAACAAACAAAATAACCCATCTTATTGGTGGATGCTATTAGCTGCTACAGGTGTTAGTAATACGATACATGCTGTACTTGTAGATTATTATAGAACTCGTTTTCTTGATTATGTTCTTGATCGTAAGAGTACTTTTGAAGAAGAACTTGATGATTTCAAAAATGAATACGTTCAGATTAAAGGTAAAAAAGGTAAAGGCTTTGATAGGTTTATTATTAGTTTATATTTAAAGTATAATAATATACAAAGTAAACTTACAGCAAATAAAAAAGTAGATAAATTATTTAAAACTACTCCTCAGGAATATTTTAAAAAGAATAAAACTATTATTCGCTTTTGGATAATATTAGGGCCAACCTCTCAAATAAGTGCTCTTATTATCTGCTCGATCATTAATAGATTTGATATTTTCTTTTGGATAATGATATTAGGATTCAACCTACTTGCTTTAATTCTTTGGATAATTCAACATCAAATTGATAAATCTTTAAACACAAA
Source organism: Bacteroidota bacterium (assembly GCA_037134755.1). Classification (GTDB taxonomy): domain Bacteria; phylum Bacteroidota; class Bacteroidia; order Bacteroidales; family JACABE01; genus JBAXLO01. The sequence continues at coordinate 6,583 of JBAXLO010000012.1, forward strand.
TAAATAAAATATGAAAGCTGTTATTTTAGCTGCCGGTATTGCTTCACGACTCAGGCCTTTGACTGATAACACTCCTAAATGTCTTTTGAAAGTTGGAGATAAGAATATTCTTGAACTTACTATGGATAATATTCTAGCTAATAACATTACTGAAATTATTATTGTTACCGGCTATCTGCAACAGCAGATTAAAGATTTTATTGCTAAAAAATATTCCCAGATTAATGTTACCTATATATATAATAATGTATATGCTTCCACAAATAATATCTATTCGCTTTGGATGGCAAAAGATTATTTGTTGGGTGATGAGATGTTATTGATGGATAGTGATATTATTTTCGACAAACAAATAATAGCTGAACTTACAAACTCCGGGTATGATAGTTGTCTGGCTTTGAAGAGGCATGCTGTTAGTGATGAAGAAATAAAAGTAAAGGCAGATAACGAAGGAAGAGTTTTAGAGATTAGCAAAGAAGTGATTCCAAGTGAAGCTATAGGTGAATCAATTGGAATAGAAAAATTCGGGAAAGATTTATTATATAAATTATTTGAGATTATTGATCGTAAAGTAATTAAAGAGAATAATGTTAATCAGTTTTACGAAGCAGCTTTCCAGGAATTAATAAATAATAAAGAAAATATTTTTATTGTCGATACAACTTCTTATATTTGCATGGAAATTGATACAGCTCATGATCTGGAAACAGCAGGAGAAGTATTAATGAATAGTTTAATGTAAAATACTTAAAATGAGCGAAAGTTTACTAACAATATCTATCGTAGGATTACTTGCAGGATTCATCTTTTCGATGCCTATTGCTGGACCTATCAGCATATTGATAACTTCAAACGCTCTTAAAGGAAGGATTAGATATTGCAATCAAGCTACTATTGGAGCATCTTTCGCCGATTTTATTTACGTATTTATTGCAGTTTTCGGTTTAACCAATCTTTATTCATGGTACAAGCCAGTAATACCTTATGTATTATTAGTTGGAGCTATCTTCTTAGTATCTGTAGGAATAAAAATATTTAAAACAAAAGTTGACCTCGAACATATTGACAAAAGCCAGCTATCCGGTAAAATTAAAAAAGGAAGGGGCGGATTTTGGACAGGGTTCATGTTAAACTTCCTGAATCCAACATTATTTCTTGGTTGGATTACCTCTTCATTTTTTGTATTATCGTTAGTTACCTCCTTGGGTTTTAATACCGGTGGGCTTGACAAAAACATTGGTGATAATTTTAAAGAAATTAATAAGATTGAAGGCAAAAGTGCACAATTAAAACCTGAAGCTCCTTCTTATCTTAAATTCGATTCTGTAAAATTAGTTAACCACAATGCCACTGAAGAAGAAGTAGCACATTTCCCAAAGTATTTCCCGCTATTACTTAGCTTTTTTTATGCACTCTTTCTATCTTTAGGTAGTATAATCTGGTTTTATTATCTCGCGTTGCTTCTTTCCAAGTTCCGGCATCGAATTAATATACTTATTGTAAACCGTATTATACAGGCACTTGGCATAGTACTTTGTTTGTTTGGTGTTTTCTTAGGCTACAAAGCTATCTGCATATTTAACTAAAGGAAACAATACAATGTCAATTGGTTTGAATCTTTTTATATTCTCCTTTTAGATTAATTTTAATTTTAATGTTTATCGTATGAATATTTTTTGTACTTTTGACAAATGGAAGACCAATTATCATCAAAAGAAAACACAAGAAAAAGAACTACTAAAGGCTTGTCTGCTATGCAGTCATTTGCCGAACAAGGGAAATTACCTCCTCAAGCAATAGATTTAGAAGAAGCAGTTTTGGGTGCTTTAATGTTAGAACAAGATGCTCTTAATGCGGTAATTGATATATTAAAACCTGAGTTTTTTTACAGGCAATCTCATCAATTAATTTATACTTCGATTCAAAGATTATTTGCCGCTTCCAGTCCCATAGATATTTTAACTGTAACAAATGAGTTAAAAACAAAAGGTGAATTAGATATTGTAGGAGGTGCATATTATATCACACAACTTACTAATAGAGTTGCTTCTTCAGCTAACATTGAGTATCATTCGCGTATTATTGCTCAAAAATATATTCAGCGGGAATTAATAAGAATAGCATCCGAAATACAACACGAAGCTTACGAAGACACAACAGATGTGTTGGAATTATTAGATAAAACTGAAAGCAGTTTATTATCTATTGGCGAAAAGAATTTTAGAAGCGACTATTCGGACATGCCTACTTTATTGCGACAAGCTATTGCCGAAATAGAAGCTACAAAAGATTATGAAGCCGGCTTAAGTGGAGTTCCTTCAGGCTTTACTCAGTTGGATAGGGTAACATCCGGTTGGCAAAAGTCGAATCTTGTTATATTAGCTGCACGTCCATCAATGGGTAAGACCGCTTTCGCACTTACGATGGCTCGGAATATAGCTGTTGATTTTAAGAAACCTGTTGCCTTTTTCTCTCTCGAAATGTCGGCAGTTGAATTGGTAATGCGTCTTATTTCGAGCGAAACTCAGTTAACTTCCGAGAAACTAAAAAAAGGAGCGCTAGAAGATTATGAATGGGAACAATTGAATTCAAAAATTGCTACACTTGTTGATGCACCTTTGTTTATAGATGACACACCCGCTTTAACTATCTTTGAATTAAGAGCAAAATGTCGCCGTTTGAAACAAAAACACGACATCCAGATGATATTTATTGATTACCTTCAATTAATGCAAGGTTCCGCTGAAGCTAGAGGGAATAGAGAGCAGGAAATCAGTACTATTTCCAGACAGCTGAAGAGCTTAGCAAAAGAACTTAGAGTACCGGTACTTGCTTTATCACAATTAAGTCGTGCTGTTGAAACAAGAGGTGGAACTAAAAAGCCTATCCTTTCCGACCTTCGTGAGTCAGGTGCTATTGAGCAAGATGCCGATATTGTTATGTTTATTTACCGTCCTGAATATTATAAACTGGATAGTGACGAAAAAGGCGATACTCGTGGAATGGCCGATGTTATTATAGCTAAGCATCGTAACGGGCCTACTGACGAGGTTCGTTTACGTTTTGTAAGTAAGTTTGCTAAGTTTATGGATGTCGAAAGCAACGAATTTGATATTATGGATAATATAAATTCGAATGTTAACTTCGACAATCAGAACCCATCAGTAATAACAAGATCGTCTAAAATGAATGACATGACGGATGAAGATGTTCCTTTTTAATTAACATTATGAAATATTTTTAACGTTTCAAACGTTTAATGATTCTAAATAATTTTGATTAAAATGAAGAAACTTTTTATAATTTCCCTATTTCTTTTCTTAACTTTTGCAGCTAATGCCGCTTATATTCTGATACCTATGGATGACACTCAGAAGAATCATCTTAAGGCTTACGGAGTTATTTACTGGGTGTTGCAGTATGATGTTGAAGCCAGTTGGTTACTCAATTATAAGGGTGGCAGCTTTATGTTTAAACAAGCTGATGTCTTTGAAAACGAGCTTAAGATACGAGGTGTTTCCTATCAAATAATTGCCGACGTTCAATCTTCTGCTATCTTAAGAGAAATTGCCGATCCTGAGGCTAATATGGACGAAGTTAAACTTCATAAAGCCCCTAAAATTGCAGTATATGCTCCTAAAAATAATCATCCCTGGGACGATGCTGTAACCATGGTGCTTACTTATGCCGAAATACCTTATGATATTGTGTATGATGAGGAAATAATGAGTGGTGTGTTGCCCCTTTACGACTGGATTCATCTTCATCATGAAGATTTTACAGGACAATATGGTAAATTCTGGGCTGCTTATCGCAATGCTGATTGGTATGTTGAAGATGTGAAATTATCTGAAGCTTCTGCTCAAAAACTTGGTTTTAAAAAGGTATCTCAACTAAAATTGGCTGTAGTTAAAAAAATTAGAGATTTTGTTTCGGGTGGTGGTTATATGTTTTCGATGTGTTCGGCTCCTGATAGCTATGATGTGGCTTTAGCTGCTGATGGTGTTGACATTTGCGATGTGATGTTCGATGGCGACGCTATGGATCCCAATGCTCAATCTAAATTAAATTTTGAGAATTGTTTTGCCTTTAAAGACTTCACTATAGTCACAAATCCTTATCAATATGAGATATCTTCTATTGATGCTACAGAAACACGCCCCAGGCTAACTAAAGATAAAGATTTCTTTACTCTTTTTGATTTTTCTGCTAAGTGGGATTGGGTTCCTTCGATGCTTTGTCAGAATCATACTCAGATTATTAGAGGGTTTATGGGACAAACAACTGCTTTCAGAAAACAATTTATCAAATCTAGTGTATTAATTATGGGCGAAAGTAAATCTTTGAACGAAGCTAGATATATTCATGGTGAATTTGGTAAAGGGATGTGGACCTTTTATGGTGGCCATGATCCTGAGGATTACGAACATTTAATTGGCGACCCTCCTACAGATCTTAGTCTTTTCCCTAATTCTCCGGGTTATCGTTTAATTTTAAATAACATCCTGTTTCCTGCTGCAAAAAAAGAAAAAAGGAAGACTTAAAACTAAACTTTCTATTTTGAAAAGTGTATAACTTCTCATTTCTTATCTTATCATAATTTAATCTTAGTGTAGATTCTATTATTTTACAATCATATATTTTGAGAAACAGATAATTTAAAAGTTATTTAGATTCTATCTTGTGATATTTATCCGTTAATCTAACAATGTATGTTTTATTTGGTGAATCTTCAATTGTTGGAAGACAATTGATGTTTTATTCTGTATGAATGAAATTGTCGTCTAACAATTGATGTTTTATTCTGTGTGAATGAAATTGTCGTCCAACAATTAGTGTTTTATTCTGTGTGAATGAAAATGTCATTCAACAATTGATGTTTTATTCTGTAGGAATGATATTGTCGTCCAACAATTGATGTTTCACCAAATAAAACACATATTGTTAGATTTTTCTTCATAATTTATAATAATATATTCTTATTAATCAATTTAATAAGATTTTTATTATAAAAATATTACCAAAATCATACGAAAGATTATTCTTTAAAAAAGGAGTAATCTCCAAACTTAAAGCAAATGACGCAAAGGTAAAAGCAACCATTCAAAAAGCCGATCAATCTTTGGCCTGTTTACCCATTCTTCGTAATCAAAAGGTTGACTCTCGGATAGGGTCTTCATTACATGACTATATAAATCTGCTACAATCTTTTCATTACTACCAATCAAAGCAATTTCATATTGATACCGAAAGCTACGGTAATCGAAATTAGGAGAGCCTATCGAAAAGGTTTCCTTATCAATAAGTAAACACTTTGCGTGAAGGTTTCCCGTTTTATAAAACAACACATGCACATTCTTATTATAAAGCATCCCCAGATATTTATTACGCAACAAATCAACTAATCGGACATCCGAATGCTGAGGAATGATAACCTTAACATTAACTCCTCTGTCGGCAGCATCCATCAAGGCTTTTCTTAACTTATATCCGGGTATAAAGTATGGGGTTTCAATTAGTATCTCTTTATGAGAATTATTTATAAGCTTAGTGTAATACTTTTTAATATGTTGACGATAAATAGAAGGAATATCCTGCACAATTTTAAAATCACCAACCTTAATTACCTTCTTAAAAGAGAACTTCTCGAAATTATACTTGCTATAAATAGAAAGGCTATCCATAAAAGTTTTCTTAAAATAAACTGAAATATTCCCTTCAATCTTCAAAACAGATTCGCGCCAAGTTAAGCTATATTCAGAATAATTTGAAGAGCCTATGTATGTGATTTTATTATCTATAATAAGCAGTTTACGATGATTGCGTCGGTGATTCTTTGTAAAGAAATCAATAAAAAACTTAATTTTCTTAAAATACTTTACATCACCTCCATTATTAATGATATTATTAAAGAAAGAAACAGAAACACTTGTCCCCCACGAATCAACCAGTAGCCTAACATCCACACCTTGTTTGCATTTTAAAGCTAAAGCATCCCTAAACTTAATCCCCACTGAATCATTATTGAAACGATACGTCTCCAAATATATATAATGCTTAGCTTCCTCGATATCTTTTAACATCGAAGCAAACATTAGAGCGTTATCATCAAATAATTCAGAGTTATGATACATTTAATTGCCTTAAAAATTAACTCTACAAATGTATTAAAAAAAGAAATGAAAATGTATAGTTTTATAAAATAAATATTACAGTATTTATTTCTTACAAAGATTCATTAAATCAGTCATATTTCCATTAAAAACATTAAAGTCAACATCTCCGGCAATGCCATTAACTTTCCCTCCATCATTATGTTGCCAAAAATACCACTTCAAATCATTACTTATTTCGTCTTCATAGTAATGCGCAATCCATAAAGGATAATTCTCGATGCCTTCATCCTTTAAATACTTATTATAAAAGTCAATATTAGTATAAACAATAGGTTTCATTTCATATTTCTTCTCTACTATCTTAAGCCAGTTCCTAACACCTTTAACTGTATTCTTTACATCACTTCCCAACACTTCAATATCCAGAACCGGAGGAAGATCGCCTTTCTCAAGAGTAACTACACTTGTAAATAAATTTGCTTGAATCTTAGAATTAACGTTCGGGCGATAGAAATGATAAGCCCCACGTATTACATGATATTGCTTAGCACTCTCCCAATTATAATCATAAAGCCTGTCGATAAGCCCACCTCCTTCGGAAGCCTTAATATATGCAAAAGAAATCTTTACACAATCAACTTTCATCTTAATAACTTCAACCCAATTAATCTTACTTTGATATTTTGATACATCAATTCCATGAACCGTATACTTTTTAGGGATTTTTATACCAAAGTTTTTAAGGTTCTTACTTTGATCAACTTTTTTGTGTACAAAGCTATAATATACCTTATAATAATACCGGGAAGTCAGCCTTAGTAGCTGGTATTTATTCTGATAAATATAAAAGAGAAGAAGAATAAATATCCCTCCTATTATAAGTTTATTTAAAATAGGTGTCTTCTTCTTCGACATATCTTGTTAGTTAACGATCGTCATTTCATCAACAAGGCGTTTAGCACCAGCAAACTTATCAATAATGAATAAACAATAACGAATATCCAGCGAGATATTCCTACACTCGTCAGGATCATAGATTACATCACTCATCGTTCCCTCCCAATTACGGTCGAAATTGATACCAATCAGTTGTCCATCGGCATTCAGCACAGGGCTTCCGGAATTGCCTCCTGTAGTATGATTTGTCGCAATAAAAGCTACCTGCATATCACCTGTTTTAGTAGCATAACGTCCATAATCCTTTTTATTGTATAAATCTTTTAACTTTGGTTCTACAACATAATCGTAAATGGTAGAATCTTCCTTTTCCATAATGCCTTTTATAGTGGTATTATATTCATATTTAATACCATCACGAGGCAAATAATCATTAACTTTACCATAAGCAATCCTTAAAGTAGAATTAGCATCAGGAAAAAATCTCTTGTCAGGCTGCATCTCCATTAAAGCTTTAGAATAAATACGATACAGACTATCCAAATGATCGTTAAGTGCGATAATAGTATTTTGAACTTTATTATAATAATTATCATAAAGACTTAACGCAAGTATGTATGCCGGATCTTTTTCTATCTTATTATATTTAGATGCTTTATAATCGTTTAAAAACTTATTAACCTTATCGGGAGTGCTTAAAAACGACTGTTCGAACACATCATTTGCATATTTATCCAAATCGCCTTTATATTTATTGGTAATAACTGCAAAAGCCTCGGGATGAAATGCATTATCACAATCTTTATAATAAATCCTCATCAATTCAGTAAAGATTTTCTTATCTATTTTTAGATTATAATTCTTAAATGTTCCGTCAATACCTTTCTTATAAGCATCTAACGTTTTATTAAACTCTTCCGGCTTTAGATTTTTATCCTTACTTTGGTCAACGAGTTTCTTATAAGCATAAGCATATTTAATAATTTCGGGTGCAATACCGGCTTCCGTAAAATAATCATAAGCCATCGAATAAGGCTTTAAAGTTTTATATGTATTTTCGAAATCGGGAAGCAATCCACCATATTGTTTTTGCTTTTCATTATTCATCGCCAGCCATTTATTAAAGGCCTGCTCCAGTTCTTTTTTCTTATTAACAGCATCTAATCTCTTAATACCATTATTTTCGCCGATCATTTTCTTCCAGAAATTAGCAATACTTGCATATTTTGCAGAATACTGAATACGAACCTCTCTACTCGTTTCCATTTCTGCTCTTATAATCTCCAAACGTTTATCGCGCATCTTAATACGGGCAGGATTCTCATAATTAGATAGCAAGTCAACAGCATGAGACGTAAGGAATTGCTGTGTGCGACCGGGATAACCAAACACAAACGTAAAATCGCCTTTCTCTTCTCCCTTCAAAGATATACTTAAATGCTTTTTAGGCTTATAAGGAACGTTTTCCGCCGAATATTCCGCAGGATTATTATCTTTGTCAACGTATATTCTAAATATCGAAAAGTCGCCGGTATGTCGCGGCCACATCCAATTGTCTGTATCGCCACCAAACTTACCTATATTTGAAGGTGGCGCCCCTACTAATCGCACATCTTTAAATGTTTCGGTCACAAACATGTAATATTGATTACCATAATAGAATGGTTTTGTACTTGCTTTATAATGTGTACCCTTTTCAGCCTCTGTTTCTATCTTTTTGCTATTTCTTTTTATAATTTCTGTCCTCTTAGCTTCTGTCATATTGTTTGTTACGCCTTCGAGCACCTTTGCGGTAACGTCTTCCATTCTTATTAATAAAGTAACAGTCAATCCGGGGTTAGCAAGTTCTTCCGACTGTTTCATTGCCCAGAACCCATTGGTAAGATAGTCGTTTTGAAGAGTGCTATGGGCTTGTATGTTACTATATCCGCAATGATGATTGGTTAAAATCAATCCTTGATCCGAAACCAACTCTGCTGTGCAACCTCCTCCAAACAAAAGAATAGCATCTTTGAGGCTTGAGTGATTGATGCTGTAAATATCTTCGGCAGTAATGCGCATGCCCATCGTTTGCATCTCTTTTTGATTGAGTTGCTCTAGCAACATCGGTATCCACATCCCTTCATCGGCTCTCGATTGCAGCTGAATACTGCTCAACAGGACTATTGCAAGTATTTTAAAAACTATTTTCTTCATACCAAAATTATTCATCATAAGTAATTGATTATTATTATAAGATGTTATTGACTTACTGTTTGACAAAAGTAGGTAAAAAGTATGAATAATTACGAATTACGAATTACGAATTACGTTTTTATTTAAGAAAATGTTTTTAATATAATTAAAAAAGCCTTTGTAAAATCAATTACAAAGGCTCATTATTGTCTTTCAACTTCTCCTCGATTCCGCTTGGTGACCCATATATCATCGGTCATCGAGCGTAGTCGAGATGCAGTTTTTAATATTTGATATATTTAATTTCTTTTTAGTATTTATCCTTCTGTTATTGGAGGTGGAGGAGTTGGTGGAGCAGGTGGAGCATCTGGATACAATAAATAACGATTCCACATTACCGGATTTTTTGCATATATCTTTTTTGCGCACTCACTTATCAGCACCATCATTGCCCATAAGGCATTAAAGTTAATTGTACGTTCTTGAGTAGTTGAAAATCTAGCATTTTTAAGCTTAGTTTGTTTCTTTACAGCTAGAGTTATAGCATCTGCTGTTGTTTTTATTGCTTCTATTTTAAGCATAGTAAATCCTTCAGCTATTAATAAAGCATTATTTTCGACATCACTAGCCATTTCATAACCTTGTAACATTAAAATTGGCAATTTTACGTGCGATGCTCTCGCTGCCACGTAACCTGGTTGACCATACGTTCTAAGTTTAGCTGAATCTTTAGGAAATGCAATCTCTACATACAGCTTTCCACCTTGATATTTAACTCTTCCTGTTTCCATTATTACTTCTATCTTTGCTGTTTGTTCAGCTAGCTTCGACATGCAGATAGCATCCGAATCTGTGGCCAAACAAATATCAATTATATCTTGCATATCGGTTGCAAAAGGTTCTTCAAAGGCTGTATAATCTTTCTTAAAGTCGGCTTCATCTTCTATTAACTGATCTAAGAAACGCTGCCCCTCTTTCATCAAGTCTCCTGCAAACATAGCGAAATTTCTACCCTCGTCGTCTTTCATATTATTGTGTTTATTGTTATTTTTTTGAACTACTTTAATTCTTTGTAAAAGTACTATTAATTACAATACAAATTACATTTTTAAATTATTTATTATTTTGATTATAAAACACTTTTTATTTATTAATAAAATGTGTTTCATTAGAGCTTTACACAATCTTATATACTATTTACACCCCTGTAAATCTCTCAGAAAGTTGAGTAAATATTTCAGAAAATAGTGTAAATCTTCCAGAAAGTAGTGTAAATATTTCAGAAAGTAGAGTGAATCTCTCAGAAAGTAATGTGAATCTCTCAGAAAATTGTGTAAATATCTCAGAAAGCAGTGTAAATATTATATGAAAAGGTGTAGAGCATCCATGAAAGAGTTTAAAGCCTATATTATAGTGTTTTATGCTTTCGCAGAATATGTTATTATTGATAAGAAAAAGTTATTAATTAAATATAAAAAGAATAATTTTGGTATGATATGAATATTAATCGTAATTTTGTATTGTATTTTAATAAAAAGAGAAACTTGAATATTATGGGAAATAGATTTTATCAAAAAATTAGGAAGAAATTGTTATTTTTTATTGCGTTATTTATGTTCTTTACTCCTTTATGTAAAGCATATAACCTTGATGTTAATATGTGGAATGACTTTGAAGGTAAAATTGGTAACGAAGATATTCAGTTATCAATTTATCTTTTTGAAAATGGACAAATAAAAGGCAATTATTGTTATAAAAAGTATGAAAATAAAATTCAATTAACAGGACAATTAACAGGTAACAAAATTGAACTAACTGAATTTATTAATGATAAACCGAATGGTTATTTTCAAGGCAAAGCTTTTACAAATAAATATGATTCGCTTTGTGGATATTGGACAGATATATCTAAAACAAAACATTTAGATTTAAAATTATCTCTTAAATCAATGGGTGGAGGCTCTTTTGAACACAGATATTCTGATTTTTATGGATCAGATAAAGAGGTTGAGAATTTTGTAAAACATATAAAGAGTTCAATTATGAAAAATGATAAAGATTGGATAGCAAATCATGTTAAATATCCACTTTATACTACTTTAAATAATGAAAAAGCAATTAAAATTAAGAACAAGCAACAGCTTTTTGATCATTTTGATCAAGTATTTCATAAAACATTTAAAGAAAAAATACAGACCTATTGTCCTTGTAATCTATTTCACAATTATCAAGGAGTAATGCTTGGTAATGGAGAAATATGGATTTATCAAAAACCAAATTCTAATGAGAATAAATATGACTATTACATAATAAGTATAAATAACTAAATCAAATTTATAGTTTAAACGAAAAAGATATAGTTTAGAGCGAGCCATTTAAAATAACAAACTAATAATAAAGTCAGGGCTAAAGCCCGAAGAGGGTGTAATATTCACATCCCCAGCATAAATGCTGGGGTTAATGCATAAAAACAACTATAATTAATGAGTGATTATAATACAATAATAGCTACAGAGCTAAATATTAAGAGCTGGCAGGTACAAAAGACCGTTGAACTGATAGAAGGGGGCGCAACTGTTCCTTTTATTTCGCGATATCGTAAAGAAATGACAGGTAGCCTAGACGAAGTGCAGATAACTTCGATAAGAGACAGACTTATTCAATTAAAAGAACTCGATAAACGAAAAGAAGCTATCATTCAGTCGATAATAGAGCAAGGAAAGATGACAGATTTGTTGCACAAACAAATTATGGATGCTTTAACGATGTCGGAACTCGAAGATATTTACCTACCATATCGTCCTAAACGAAAAACAAGGGCTTCGATAGCAATAGAAAAGGGTTTAGAGCCTCTGGCAAAGATATTAATGAGTCAGAATTTGATGGATGTTTACGAAAAAGCATCTAAGTTTATCAATGAAGCTAAGGGAGTTAAAGATGAAGACGAGGCTTTGGCAGGTGCAAGAGATATAATTGCCGAGTGGGTAAACGAAAGCCGGGTGGCACGTGAAAGGATCAGGAATTTGTATGTGCGACAGGCATCTATAAGCTCGAAAATAGGGAAAGGGAAAGAGGAAGAGGGCAAAAAATATGAGAATTATTATGAATGGGACGAGAATTTGCTGAAGGCGCCTTCGCATCGCGTACTTGCAATGCTGAGAGGCGAAGATGAAGGTTTTCTGAAGCTTACAATAGCTCCTAACGAAGATGACGCATTGGATATATTGGATAGAATTTTCCTGAAAGCCGACAATGAAGCCGCCGATCAGGTAGCCATTGCAATAAAAGACAGCTATAAACGACTGTTGAGCTCGTCGATGGAGACGGAAGTGCGGGCAATAGCTAAAGAAAAGGCTGACAAGGAAGCTATAAGGGTGTTTACAGAGAATTTAAGGCAGTTGTTAATGGCTTCGCCGCTAGGACAAAAGAATATATTAGCATTAGACCCCGGTTTCAGGACGGGTTGTAAGGTAGTTTGCCTCGATAAACAAGGAAAATTGCTTCATAATGAAACTATTTACCCTCACCCACCTGCTAACGAAGCCAAACAAGCTGCTAATAAGATACTCAATCTGGTGAATGCATATAAAATAGAGGCTATTGCCATAGGTAATGGAACTGCGGGACGTGAGACGGAAAGCTTTATCAGGAAAATTCCTTTTACAAAGGATATCGTAGCCATTATGGTTAACGAAAATGGTGCTTCGGTTTATTCAGCTTCTCCGGTTGCCCGGGAGGAATTCCCTGATTATGATGTCACAGTGCGTGGAGCTGTGTCCATAGGTCGTAGATTGATGGATCCATTGGCGGAGCTTGTTAAGATTGATCCTAAATCAATTGGCGTAGGACAATATCAGCATGATGTTAACCAGAATGCCTTACAAAAAAGTCTGGAAGATACAGTTGTAAGTTGTGTAAATACTGTTGGTGTAGAGGTTAATACAGCCAGTAAGCAGTTGCTTTCGTATGTGTCGGGGGTTGGTCCGGTTTTAGCTAAAAATATTATTGAATATAGAGAAAAGAACGGAGTTTTTAAGTCGAGAGCCGAACTTAAAAAAGTTGCCCGTTTTGGGGATAAGGCTTTTGAACAGGCAGCAGGCTTTATAAGAATTCGCGATGCAAAGAATCCTTTGGATAATAGTGCGGTTCACCCCGAAAGTTATGTTATTATTAATAATATGGCTAAGAAATTAGGTACTACAGTTAATGAACTTATAGAAAATAAAGAGATAAGAGCTAAAATTAAACCGGAAGAGTTTATCACAAAAGAGTTTGGTTTGCCTACTATTAATGATATCTTAAAAGAACTGGAGAAACCCGGCAGAGATCCTCGTACAAAGTTCGATTTCTTTGAGTTTGATAAGAATATTACTACGATGAACGATATTTATGTGGGTATGACTCTAAAAGGAATCATTACAAACATAACTGCATTTGGTGCTTTTGTAGATTTAGGGGTGCATCAGGATGGATTAATACATATAAGTCAAATGACAGATCGTTTTATCAGTGATCCAAACGAGGTAGTTAAACTTAATCAAAAGGTTGAGGTTAAAGTTTTAGAGGTTGATATTAATCGAAAAAGAATTCAGCTTACAATGAAGAAATAAAGTTTGTAGTATTTCGTTTATAAACTATTGTTACTTTTGCAAAAGTATTTAATCATAATGAAAAACATAAAACATATACTATTTCTGACTATTATTTGTCTTCTTTTTATAGATAATAGCCATGCTCAGCGTATAAAAGGGGTTATAATCGGAGGCGTTAACACTACACAAGTTGACGGGGATGAGATTTTTGGCTATTATAAATGGGGATTCAATGTTGGAGCTTCAGCAGTTTTCCCTTTTGGTAAACATTGGTCGTTGGGGATTGAAACTATCTTTACTCAGAAGGGTTCTTATCAAAACGAACCTAATTCAACCGATACTTTAGGCAAACCTTATTATAATTTAAGGCTGAATTATGCAGAAGTACCTGTTTTATTGATGTACGAAGATAAGAATACTATTACTTTTGGAGCCGGATTTGCATGGGGAAGGCTTGTAAGTGTAACTGAAGTTGAGCATGGACTGCAAACAAAGTCTACAACTCTTAGCGGCCCTTATGAAAGAGATGACTTTAGTGTTTTATTTGATTTAAGATTTAAAATCTATCAAGGTTTAAAACTTAATTTTAGATATGAATATTCGATGATTCCAATAAGACATCGTTCTTATGATGTGGTAAGTATAACAGGCATACACTCTAGCTGGGACAGGTATCAATATAATAGTATGCTTACATTAAGACTACTTTATATCTTTAACGAACCCCGAGATATTAATAAAGATAACAACCAAGAGTAATAATTTTTGCATTAAAATAAATAACAATGAAAATAGCAGTATTCCCAGGTTCCTTTGATCCAATCACAATAGGCCATGAATCTATTATTAAGAGAGCAATACCTTTATTTGATAAGATAATTGTAGCCATTGGTATGAATAATGAAAAGAAAAGCTATTTTCCTGTGGAAAAAAGGATGCAATGGATTAAAGATACTTTTAAAGATTACCCCACAGTAGAAGTAAGCGAATATAGTGGATTAACAATTGATTATTGTAGAGAAGTTAATGCTAAATATATATTAAGAGGCTTGCGCACTTCCGCTGATTTTGAATTTGAAAGAAGTATTGGACAAGTTAATAAGCAAATGTATCATGATATCGAAACTATATTTTTGTTAACATTACCTGAACATACACATTTAGCTTCTTCAATTGTAAGGGATATTCATCGCAATGGAGGAGATGCTCAGCAATTTGTTCCAAAGGAAGTTAAACTAACATAATAGAATCTTATTATAGTTTTAATTCTTTAGCAGGATCCCAAAAATACTTTTCTAAGTCTTTAATTTGGTTATTTTCTACAGTAATACCTTCACTTTCGAGAAGCTGTTGCATAACATCGTTTCCACCAAAATGATGTTTGCCTGTAAGTAAACCATTTCTGTTAACAACACGGTGTGCGGGAATATTCAGAAGGTCATTATGCGAAGAATTCATAGCCCAACCAACCATCCTTGCCGAACCTTTTGTGCCAAGATAAGAAGCAATGGCTCCATAAGAAGTAACTCTCCCATAAGGAATTTGCTTAGCAACTTCATAAACCATCTCAAAGAAAGATAAATCCTTCACCTTTTATTTAAGTTGGAACTTACAATAATTAATATGCTTTCCTTCGGCTAAAAACATCTTCTCATAGAAGGTTTGAATACCCATAACGTCTTCAGTAATGCCCGAATTATAGAGATTATCAGTAGAAATAAGAATATGATGTTTGTGTTTTTCAATCACCTCTAAAGTATATTCATATAAAGAAGAAGCATCCGTCTTAAGATGAACAATACCATCATCTTTAAGCATCTTTTTATATATTTTAAGGAATGGTGGGGAGGTAAGACGTTTGTTTTCTCTTATTCTTTTAGGATGAGGATCAGGGAACGTAACCCAAATTTCATCAACTTCCTTTTCATCGAAGAAACAATCTATCAATTCTATTCTAGTACGGAGGAAAGCAATGTTCTTCATGCCATTTTCAACAGAAGTTTTGCAACCTCTCCACATTCTGGCACCTTTAATATCAACACCAATAAAGTTTTTGTCAGGATATCTTTCAGCCAAACCTAAAGAATATTCACCTTTTCCACAACCAAGTTCCAATATAAGTGGATTATCATTTTTAAAGTAATTTTCTCTCCACTTTCCTTTCATAAAATAACCAGCTTTTACTTCTTCAAGTTCAGGTTGAAAGAAGTTTGGAAACGTGGCATTCTCAGCAAATCTTTCTAATTTATTTTTTCCCAATGTTAGAATGAATTTATATTAATGTTTCTATTTTTTCATGATCCAAGCATCCTTATCAAGCTCTGCATTTATCTTTTTATGTTCCTGTGCGGCTTTATCTTTTGTTGTAAGAACATCATAATATGCAACAAACAAATCGTTTTTTACATGTTTAACAACTCCGGCATTAGGATAACCTTTTGCTTTTAATTCAGCAACTCTAGTATTTGCATTTTCTTCTACTTTAAACGAACCTGCAACAATATAATATTTTGTATCCTTAGTTGTTTTATCAGGAGTTTTTATCGTCTTTTGAGTATTGTCTTTTTCAACTTTAGTAGGAGGTTCTGTAGTATTTGTTTCGGTAGTTTGTTGATCTTTTATATCTCCACTATCATTATTAACAATTTGAGTAGTTTCAATTTGAGGCTTTGCTTTTTGTGTTGAAGTATCTTTTACTACCGTTCTATTATATTTATGTTCGTCAATAGTAGGAACATTAGTAAGGAAATAAACAAATATTAATATTAATAAAACAACTGCAATGCCACCATAAACAAAATAAGTTCTATTTCTTTTCTTACGTTCGACCTCAAACTTTTTTTGTTCTATTATCTTAGCTTCTGCCAAGTCTTTATATTCATTTCTTACAACAGCTGGTGATTGAAATTCTGTCAATCCAAATGATTCATCCGAGAAATTAATAGCAGCAGCAGTAAAAGTAATTATATTTTCAAAGTTAATAGAGAAAGTTCCAAGTCCTTTAATTACTGAAATCTTTTTCTTTTGGATATCTACTAAAATCTTATCCGAGAAATTCTTTATTTCTTTATCAGCAGTAGCTAAACTAATATTTTCGCCTTCTGAAATACGACGGGCAAGCAAATCATCATCAGTGGTTATTTCATCAAAGATGATACTCTTAACCGGAGGGGCAAAAGTATGATCAACGGGATGTATTTTTGCAGAATTATATTCAGTTATAAAACTACCCAAGCCGGGTATCACTACCTGATCTTTTTCGATAAGAATTTCTACAATATATTTAACAATATCCATACTATATGTTTAAATCGTTTAAATTAAAATTGATGATTTTACATATTCATTATTTTAAAGTAATCTTCAGGTGTGTCAATTGCTATACTCTCGAAGTCTGTTTCTTTTACTTTAATTTTAAACCCACTTTCCAACCATCTTAACTGTTCAAGCGACTCTGCTTTTTCGAGTTCGCCGGTTGATAGATTGACTATTCTTTCTAAAATAGATTGCTTATATCCGTAAATACCTATATGTTTATAAAAATTAGTTTCGCTAATCCAATCCTTACTCACCGCTCCTCTTACAAAAGGTATTGGCGAACGACTGAAATATATTGCATCTGAATTAAAACTCTTTACAATTTTTACTACATTAGGATTATTTATATCAGCAACCGAAATTATTTTTTTATATAATGTTGCAATATCTGTTGATACATCATTAAAGCACGAAATCACTAATTCAATTTGTTGAGGATTGATAAACGGCTCGTCACCTTGTATATTTATAATAATATCATCACCATCGGTATTTAATTTCTCTGCTACTTCAAAACATCTTTCAGTGCCACTTGTATGTGTTGATGAAGTCATTATAACATTCCCTCCAAATGCTTTTACATGATCATAAATTCTTTCATCATCTGTTGCTACAACAACATCAGTTAATAAACTACACTCTTTTGATTGTTCATAAACTCGTTGAATCATTGTTTTACCTTCTATATCTATCAAAGGTTTTCCCGGAAAACGGGTTGAAGAGTAGCGTGAAGGTATAATTCCGATTATTTTCATTTATTTTTATTTAAAATAAGCCGTTTATTTCTGCATTTATTTTTTCAATCACATAACCTAAATCCTCAGGTTTATCCGAGAAGTTTAAATTATCAACATCTATAATCAACAATTTACCATTAGTATAATTACTAATCCATTCATCATACCTATCGTTTAAACTCTTTAGATAATCTAATCTAATTGAATTTTCATATTCTCTTCCTCTTTTCTGAATTTGATTTACCAAAGTAGAAACACTTGCTTTTAAATATATTAAAAGATCAGGAGGTTGGATAAATGAATTCATTAACTCGAACAATGAAGTATAGTTTTCAAAGTCGCGGGTTGTCATCAAGCCCATATCATGTAAGTTAGGAGCAAAAATAAAAGCATCTTCAAAAATAGTTCTGTCCTGAATAACAGATTTTCCTTTTTTTCTTATTTCAACAACTTGTCTGAATCTACTATTCAAAAAATAAATCTGAAGATTAAAAGACCAGCGTCTCATATCTTCATAAAAGCTTTGTAAATAAGGATTAGCATCTGCATCTTCGTAATGAGCAGACCATTTATACTGCTTTGCCAACAATCCTGTAAGTGTAGTTTTTCCCGAACCTATGTTTCCTGCAATCGCTATATGCATAATTATTTTCGTTTTATGTACTGTTTCTCAATATAATTCAACCTTTGTTTAAAAAAAACAAATGTACGAAACATTATCATCTTATTAGCAAAAAAAGCAACATATTTTTCATGTTGCTTTTATAAAGTATGTTAATACATCTAAAAACCTTTAAATATAAAGATGTTATGATGGTTATTTAGGATGATAATTATATTTATATCCAAATTCAGGGTTTAAATATAAATAAGAAGAAGAAAGACAAGTGGTTTATTTGAAATCTAACATTTTTTAGTGCAATTGTACAAACTCCAAACTTAATTAAGGCAATTGATTTTTTACTTTTTTATTTTGGGTATGCCTAGTTGTTTACAAATATCCTTACAAAAATCATCAAACAATTCGGGATGGCGAGGTACAGTAGATTTTTTGCCTGATATATTATTTTTGAATATCTAATGTTTTGTTCCCTCTCTATGTAAAATGCAATTATGTGCTAAAAGATGATTAATAAATACAATTCTTTTCATTATACAAGGATTGTCTTTTTAATAATCTTCTTGCCTTTATTTGATTTAACACTTTCTTCTATTCGGTCTTTAATAACTACATTTAAAGCATCTTTTAAATTTACTTCTAACTCTTCTATAGTCTTTGCTTGCGACATTGCTTCAGGAATCTCCTGAATATATCCGTAAAAGCCTTCTTCACATTCTTTAATTATTGCAGTGTAATTCATATGTCTATTTTTTACAAAGATACTAAATAATTATGAATTTTAAATGAAATAATTATTTTTATATCCAAAGACAAGGTTTAAATATAAATGATAAAAAGAAAGTCGTGCATATTATTATGAATGTTGAGTTTTTTCTTTTTACAAACTTTAGTTAATCTGCAAACTTATCCAGTAATTAGAAATATAAAAACATTCTTTTCGAAAATAAAAAAATCTTTTCCCGTAAGGCGATAATAACAATAGAAAAATACATATATTCCATTAACTGATTCAATCAATACATATTAATGAAATAAATAGAGCCGTTTGATACGGTCGACTGCCAATATTTTGGTCATATTGCTCCGCGTTTCGGTCGGATTGCACTATTTTTCGTCATATTGCTCCGCGTTTCGGCAGGATGGCAATATCTTTCGTCATATTGCTCCGCGTTTCGGTCGGATGACAATATCTTTCGTCATATTGCTCCGCGTTTCGGTCGGATGACAATATTTTGATAATATTGGTAGGTGGTCCGAAACGCGGAGCAATATGCTGACACTTTTTGGTACATGGTCCGAAACGGAAGGCAATTGGAAGGATTTATTGCATCCCTGCCGTTTCAGATTGCAATTTTGTGAAATTTGAAGACTTTAATTCTAATAAAACTTCAATATGTTTTTATTTTATCATTATGTGTAGTATTTATATTGTTGATATAATGATATTTGTAAAATATGTGAAAATAAATGATATTATTATTGTTAAAGTTGCTGTTTAATCCAATTTTAATTCTCAACTTTGCAAATTATTACACCCTTAAAGATTATTTCTGATACATTAAATATTCATCTTTTCCATGTGGAGTACGTGGGTATTTTTTTTAAAAGGTGCGTTAGGAATTTTTCTATTTGTTTACCGATTTTAAAAAAGACAACATTCTAATCTAAAATTAACTGTTTTCATAAGGTTTTTTAAACGTATTATTTATTAAATCTTTAAATTTATGAATTACACAACCCGACAACGGAAAGTGATTGGAGCACTCCTTTATTTGCTTATGAACAATGAAGCAGTAGGGATACTTACAACAGATGAATTGTGTGCTGAGCTCATTAAATTGCTTTTAATGGAGCCTATTACACCCGAGATACAAGCAATAGCCGATAGGACTATTCTTGTTTTTAATCCATTCCATGAAGCTATTTCGACCAGAAACATTGACCTCGAAATAGGAACACAGGATGTAGATGCTTATAAAATAGAGCAGACTACCTTGAAAACCAAGTTAAACATACTTGAAGCTAAAATAATTGTATTATTACCAACAACTTTTGAAGCTGTAATAAAATTATTAAAATTAGATAACAAAAGTATCTTTACCGATGGGAGACAATCAGATCAAATGCGCGAACTGAGCGAATTAAAAACTAAAGTCGCAGATGATGCCACACTACATACATTAGTTGCCGAAGTAAATAATATGATTGCTCAAACAACAGGTGTTTTTGACCAAAAAGCTGATCAATTTAGAGATGTAAGAGCCGATCGTATCGACATTTACAAATTGAAAGAAGCTGTTGCAGATATGATGCTTTGGAATTTCTTTTCAATAGGAAATCAATTTCCATTAAACCCTTTTAAAGTAACTGAATTTTATAAACTATCTATTGCAAAAAGGAAAAAGAAAGACCCTAATTTCTTATATAAAAACGAATTCCTGATAAAAGCACTTCAAGGTGCTATTTTGAATCTACCTCAAATTAAATTTAACTTTAGAGATTTTCTATTAGTTGAAAACAAAAGTAAATTAGCTATCTATATCTATTTGTCTTTAGAAGTTGATAAAGTTATTTCAACTATTGCTAAGAAAATTGAAGCAGGCAAAAGCCTTGAATTCCCAATTGCTGAAATTGGTTCTTCAATACAATTTAATTTAATGATAGCTTTTGAAGAAGACGAAACTATTACTGAAGAATGTGTAGCTAAAATAACTTTAATCAGGAAGAAATAAAAAGAAGAGACGTAACATGTTACGTCTGCACAGTATTTTTAAATTGCCTAAAGTTGGAAACAACTTTAGGCAATTTTAATTTTTAGTTATCGTTATGTAAGGGAGGCTTTTTAAAGTATTTTATTTTATTTGTAACTCAATTTGATTTTTTTGTGTAAATTTGTGCCAATTTTAAAACATAAAGAATGTTAGACGTTATTCTTTGGATAATATTGATTGTAATTATACTTCGTGTTCTTGCAAGATTTATTTTTCCTATTATTCTCAAATACTTTTTAAAAAGAGTTCAGCAAAATATCTTTCAACAACCTTTTGAACCTGAAACTAACTATAAAGAAGGCGAAACAGTAATAAACCATGTTCCGGAGAAGAAAAACGTAGAATCTGATAATATTGGAGAGTACGTTGAGTACGAAGAAATAAAAAAATAGTAAAAAATATTTTCACAAATAATAATATATATGAAAAACATATCATTTAAAGCAATTCTACCTTATGTAGCTGCAATTTTTATCTTTATAATTGTTACATATGCATATCTTAGTCCTTTATTGGAAGGCAAAAGTCTTAAGCAAAACGATGCTGCTACCTGGTATGGCGCTGCAAAAGAAGTACTAGACTTCCGTCAAGCTCATCCGGGCCAAGAACCACTTTGGACAGGCTCTATGTTTAGTGGGATGCCGGCTTACCAAATCAGCATGCAGACCCCATCAAATAATATTGTATCGTTTTTCTCAAGTGTGTTCGGATTATTCTTTATGCCGAGCCCTGCAAATATGATTTTTATGTATTTCCTCGGTTTCTTCATCCTGCTAATGGTAATGAAGGTAGATCCGTGGCTTGCAATTATCGGGGCGCTAGCTTTCGGGTTCTCGTCCTATTTCTTTATAATCATCGAAGCAGGTCATAATACCAAGGCTTTAGCTATAGGATACATGGCACCTGTTTTGGCGGGTATCATATTAACTTTGCGAGGGAAATATCTCTGGGGTGGAATACTTACGGCTTTATTTTTATCGCTCGAATTAAAGATGAACCACGTCCAGATGACTTATTACCTCTTTATTATTGTGTTGATATACATGATTGCTGAGTTGATTATTAAGATAAAAGCAAAACAACTTCCGGTTTATTTTAAAGCGATTGGAATATTGCTTATTGCAGCCGGAATTTCTGTTGGAACCAACATTACTAATCTTACGACTTCTGCTGAGTACGTAAAAGAAACAATGCGTGGTAAATCAGAGCTCACTATAAGCAATCAGGAGAACAAGACCAAAGGTTTAGATCTTGATTATGCTACTGGTTGGAGCTATGGGATTCCTGAAACGATGACTTTATTGATTCCTAACTTCAATGGCGGTTCTTCTACTGGTAAGCTAAGCGAAAGTTCTGAAACTTATCAGGTTTTGAAACAAAATAGCATTCCTGATGCCAAGAAAATTATCAAACAGATGCCGCTTTACTGGGGTACGCAACCCTTTACATCCGGACCGGTATATGCCGGGGCTATTTTTATATTCCTTTTTGTTTTAGGTTTGTTTCTGGTTAAAGGTTCTATGAAGTGGGGGTTACTCATTGCTACCATATTATCTATTATGTTAGCATGGGGAAAGAATTTTATGGGGCTTACAGAGTTCTTTTTTACCTACTTTCCGGGTTATAACAAGTTTAGAACCGTTTCTTCGATACTTGTAATTGCTGAGTTGTGCATTCCTTTGCTTGGGATACTGGCTATTAATGAATTTTACAAGAATAAAAAGAATAAGGTCGATAATTTAAAAGCTTTGAAGTACTCTTTCTTTATTACGGGAGGTATTACATTGTTATTTGCACTCTTAGGAACTAATATGTTCGACTTTACAGGTGCTTCTGATGCCCAGTACCAATATCCGGAATGGCTTATGACTGCTTTGATTGCCGACAGAAAGAGTATGTTTATGATTGATGCCTGGCGTTCGTTCTTCCTAATCTTTGCGACGGCCGCAATTCTTTGGGCGTTGCTGAAGGATAAGCTTAAATGGCAGTATGCATTCACAATTATAGGCATTTTGGTTGTTCTTGATATGGGTTTTGTTGATAAAAGGTACTTAGATAACGATAATTTTACCACAAAAGCTAAAGTAGATAAGCCATACACTGCTTCGGATGTTGACGAAATGATTTTGCAGGATAAAGATCCTAATTACAGGGTTTTCAATGTTACTGTTTCGCCCTTTAACGATGCTTCTACTTCCTATTTCCATAAATCTATAGGCGGTTATCATGGTGCAAAACTCCGTAGATATCAGGATTTGATCGAGCATCAACTTAGCAAGAACAATGTTAAGGTTTTAAACATGCTTAACACTCGTTATTTCATCGTACCTGATCAAAATAAACAGCCACAAGTTCAAAGGAATGTTGCCGCTTTGGGTAATGCTTGGTTTATTGATAATCTTAAGATAGTGGAAAGTCCTGATTCGGAAATTGTAGCTCTTTCTAATTTCGAACCTGCTACTACTGCGGTCGTTGACAAGAGATTTAACAACTATCTAAAAGATGTTAAACCTACTAAAGATAGTTTGTCGACCATTAAATTAACTTCTTATCAGGCTAACGACCTTAAGTATGAAGCAAATGCTAAAAAAGACGAGTTTGCTGTGTTCTCTGAGATCTATTATGAAAAAGGATGGCAGGCATATATCGATAGCAAACCGGTTCAACACATTAGAGTTAACTATGTGTTACGTGCAATGAAGGTACCGGCTGGTCAACATAAGATTGAATTTAAATTTGAACCGGCTACTTACTATAATAGCGAAAAAATTGGTTATGCAAGCTCCATCTTCTTGCTTGTTATGCTCTTAGGTATGGCTATTAAAGAATTAGTTGTGTTCTTTAAGAAGAATTAATTCTTTAAATAATAAAAAAACATTCATCGCAAAGCGAATCATCTTGCAAAAGAAGGTTCGCTTTGTTATAAACAATGGTTTAATGAACAATGTGCTAATCATCACTTATTACTGGCCTCCCAGCGGAGGTGCCGGCGTACAGCGGATGTTGAAATTTGTTAAATATCTTCATCTTTTAGGTGTCAAAATCACTGTCATTACTGTTGATCCCCTTATGGCATCCTATCAGCTTACTGATAATAGTTTTATAAGTGATATTCCAGATGAAATTAATGTTATCAAAACTAAAACTTTTGAGCCTTTTAACCTCTATAAGTCTTTAGGAAGTAAAAAAGAGATTCCTCACTCTGGCTTTGCTAATGAGACGAATCCGGGTTTCTTTCAAAAAGCTTCCAGATTTGTTCGCGGCAACTTTTTTATTCCTGACGCAAGGCGGGGATGGAATTATTACGCTTATCGCGAAGCTATCAAAGTTATTAAAAACAATAAAATAGATGCAATAATTACTTCCAGTCCTCCACATTCTTCTCAATTGATTGGATTAAAGTTGAAAGAAAGATATAATATCCCTTGGATAGCTGATTTACGTGATCCCTGGACTGATATTTATTATTACAAGCAAATGCTGCATACCTTTGTTGCTAAATGGATTGATAATAAATATGAGCGAAATGTGTTAGAGAAGTCGGATGCTGTGTTGGTTGTTAGTAAATTTATTAAAAATATGTTTCTAACAAAGTCCGAGAAGCTTGATTTTAATAAAATTAATGTGTTGCCTAATGGTTTTGATGCCGATGATTTTTCTGAAACTTCAAAACCTCCTTCTGATAAGTTTTTGATAACTTACACAGGTACTTTTGCTGATATTTATGATATAGATTCTTTGTTGGAAGCTTTACAAATGTTGTTACAAAAGCATCCTGAAGCTCCTGTTGAACTTAATTTTACGGGCAAAACTACAGGTTCTTTATCTGATAAAATAAAAAAATATAATTTAGATAAAATAACTACCTTCAAGGAGTATGTGCCTCATAAAGAATCGGTGGCAATAATCTTAAAAAGCACGATTTTATTGTTAGTAATACCTAAAATGGATAAAAACGAAGGGATCCTTACGGGAAAACTATTCGAATATCTTGCTGCCCGCAAACCAATCCTTTGCATTGGTCCTAAGCATGGTGACGCTGCCGAAATAATTACTGAATGTGATGCCGGCACTACTTTCGACTATCAAGAAACTACTTTAATTTATGATTTCCTTTTGCAAAACTATCTAAAATGGAAAATCAACCCGGATTTAGATTTCCACAACGATAAAAATAATAAGTATTCGCGTAAACAATTAAGCCTCGAACTTTATAATATCCTAGACAATATCTGTAAATAATATTTTATTCAGTATATTGCTAGTAGTTTATCTTATCTAATTTGAATAAACAACTAATAAATGAATTTAATTCATAAGCTCTATTTCTGCCTTCAACTTAATATCATCTGATGAACTACCAACCATTATTTCAAATTTACCGGCTTCTTCTATCCATTTACTTTGCTTTGAAGAAAAGAAACTGAAAGCATCTTTATTCAATGTTATTTTAAAATCCTTACCCTCCCCTTTCTTGAGGAACTTCTTATCAAATCCTTTTAGTTCTTTTACAGGTCTTGGCTCGCTTGATTCTTTATCTCTTACATACAACTGAACGGTTACGCTACCATCAAACTGACCAGTATTTGTAATATGGATTGTTACTTCTACAGTTTCATTCTTATTAAACTTATCTTTATTTACTTTTATATTGTCATATTTAAATGTTGTATATGACAGTCCATATCCAAAAGGAAATAAAGGTTTTATATTGTCCTTATCAAAATGACGATAACCAAGGAATATGCCTTCCGAATAATAAACCTTTTTATCTTTATCCTCGTCATAATAGCTTTTGAATGTTGCATTATCTTCCCATCTTTTTTCAATAGATATTGGCAGTTTACCGGAAGGATTTACTTTACCAAACAATATCTCTGCAATGGCTTTGCCACCTTCCTGTCCGGGATACCAGGCATGCAGTAATGCTTTTGTATTCCCTATCCAATCAGCTATACCGGCATTTCCACCTGCATTTAACACTACAATTATATTCTTATTTAGATTGTAAACATCTTTAAGTAATTTTATTTGTTCTTGAGGTAAGTTATAGGGTCTGTCAGCTCCTTCGCCTTCCTCATCATCATTAAATCCTAAGCAAAGTATTACTAAATCACTTTTCTTTGCTTCTTCTATTTTATTCTTCGTGTCGTCATCGCTTAACACCCTTTTCCATCTTAATCTTATGCCTGCATATTCCACACTATCTGCAAACTCCATTTTAATTTTATATTCTTTCCCTTTTTCCATCTTCACTTTGCATGTTTTCATAACATTCATTTCATATGGTCTCCAGTTATCAACAAGCATTTTATCTTCAAAATAAAATCTACTTCTATCATCAGATATTACACCTAATTCGTAAGTTCCGGTTTCGGGAGGAGTGATTGTGCCTGTCCATCTAACTGAGAAATTATCTTTAGGAACATTTGGAGCAGGAGAATTGGTATCCCAATAAAATTCCATATTAGTATCAATCTGATTATGCACAGGCTTTCCTATTAACTCAGGATTATCAAAATACTCCCCTTTTAATCCATTTACAACTTTGCCTTTATCATTAATACAATGTAATAAATTAAAATCGTGGTTTGAATCAAACTTTACCCAGCGTGATGAAGGAACAACATCTAGATAGCTTACTTTAACATCTTTACCTGCTGTCAGTTTTATGCCATCAAGAATAGATATTTCTTTTAAAGGATTAATTTTAGAACTACCGCCACCACCGGTAACAGCAGGGTGTGCATTTTGTCCGATAACTACTATTGACTTTATCTTATTCTCGTTTAAAGGAAGTATATTGTCCTGATTTTTCAACAACACCATCCCTTCCCTTGCTGTTTCCAAAGCAACTTTACTTACTTGTTCCATATTAAGATTAGCTTTTGAAGGCATTTTATTTTCCATCAAATTAAATCTATAATACTGCCTTAGCATTCTTCTTATTTTGTCGTTTATTACCTCTTCGCTTACTTTGCCTGTTTTTATTGCTAATCTTAAGGTATCAACATTCATGTGTTCTCCAGAAGGCATTTCAAGATCAAGGCCTCCATTAGCTGCTGCTGCACCATCATACGTAGAACCCCAATCCGACATAACTATGCCTTCAAAACCCCAGTCTTTTTTTAATATCTCATTAATTAAATGATTATTCTGAGAAGCATGTACCCCATTTATCAAATTATATGAAGTCATTACACAAGCCACTTTCCCCTCTTGAACACAGGCTTTGAAAGCAGGCAAATATATTTCCTGCAAAGTCCTTTCTTCCATATCCGAACTGACATTATACCTGTCATATTCCTGATTATTGGCTGCATAATGCTTTACCGTTGCCATTACCCCTTCCGATTGCAATCCTTTTACATCTGCTGCTGCTATCTTTCCTGCTAAAAATGGATCTTCACCAAGATACTCAAAATTCCTTCCACACATTGGAGCACGGTGTATATTAACTGCCGGTCCCAGCATAATGTTTACATCCTTAGCTTTAGCTTCTTTTCCTATAGCTTGCCCGTATTTATAAGCCAGATCAATATTCCATGTGGAAGCTAAAGCTATAGAAGCCGGATATGCAGTAGAATTGCCATAATTCCGAACACCTACAGGGCCATCCGACATTTTAATTAAAGGAATATTAAGTCTTTCTAAAGGTTTTATATAAAATTCATTGAACCCTCCTATCATTTGAAGCTTTTCATCAAGTGTCATTCTTTTAACCATATCTGCTATTCTTTCTTCAATAGTAAGAGAAGTATTCCTGTAAGCAGACTTATCCTGAGCTTTTAAATTATTAATTATCAAGAACAAAAATGCAATAGTTAATAACGAAATTAATTTTTTCATTGTGTTTTATAAATAAATTATTCAGATTTAAAATAAAACTCCAAAGTTACAATAAATTCACAAATACTATTGATATCTTTCGCAATGATTATATTAATTTCTTTAAATAATAAACAAATCATTGGATACAAAACAAAGTTGTAATCTATCGCTATTTAATAGAACATTAATTCAGTATCAAATTTAATTAATAAATTATGAGCCTACACTTATATGTTTCATGTCGTCATTTAGAGTATTTTGTCGTTGTTGTAAAATCAAAAATAGAACACATCAGAATTAACCTTAATTATCTGCTCCTTTTTTACTACTTTGCAGCAATAACAGCTGTTTTGTAGTATCTTTTATTTCCCAAAGTGGGCAAATCAGTTGGTTTGTTGTATCCCGTGAAGTTGGGTATGCCACCAATCAGTTGGTTTGTTACTACCTGAGAAGTCAGGGAACGACAAACCATGTGATTTGTTACTACCCGAGTTGTGAGGTAACGACCAACCGAGAGATTTGTAGCATACCTGAAAGTTGGGTATGCTACAAACCATTTTTTTCCTTCATCCCCACAAGTCAGGTAACGACAAATCAACTGATTTGTCGTTACCCTAAAACCTCGGGGTATAACAAACCTCTCGGTTTGTAGCATCCTGACTTGTGAGGTAGTGGCAAACCAAGAGATTTTCTTCTACCTGAGTTTTCAGGTAAGAGAAAATCATATGATTTGTCGCATCCTGACTTCTCAGGATACAACAAATCGATATTTTTGCCTTATTTTGAGTTTTAAGGATAAAAGAATCTAATTAAATATATTAATCAACAACTTATGATATATTTATTAAACACTTCAAACTTCAAACTATAAATTATAGGTATTAATAAAATTAATCAATACTTTTGCATCCAAATTAAGTTCATCATAATGAAAACATCAATACATAAAATAATTATTACTTTAGTTTTAATAATTACGCTTCCTTTTATTTCGCTTTCGCGAGATGTTACACCCATAAATACAGGCTGGGAGTTTGTAAAATCAACCACAACTATTGATACTATTACAAGTGTTTCAGGTTGGCAACAAGTAACTATTCCTCACACCTGGAACAATATGGATGCGCAGTCGGGTAATGGTTTTTATGCCGGCACTGCATGGTATCGCCGCAAACTTGACATAGGTGCTGATAGTATTAATAAAAGATTTTATCTTAAGTTCGAAGGTGTAGGTCAGGTGGCCGATATTTATATTAATGGTAAACTTGCAGGTAATCACAAAGGCTCTTACAGTGCTTTTTGTTTTGATATTACCCGTTTGGTTAAACATAAAGGCGACAACTGGCTTTATGTAAGAGTTAACAATGAAACGAATCCGGCTCTTCTGCCTGTCGAAAACTTCCTCTTTACTACTTTTGGAGGCATCTATCGCCCTGTTTCTTTCATCACCACCGAAGATGTTCATATTACTTTGTTGGATAATGGTGCTTCAGGAGTTTATATCCGTCAAAAGGATGTTTCTTATGATGCTGCTACTATTAATATCTCTACTAAGATTGAAAACAATACACATTTTACTAAAGATCTTCAATTAAGAACTTCAATTATTGATGCTAAAGGAAATAAAGTTAGCGAAACTATTATGCCTTACAGTGTAAATCCTGCCGGAATTCGTTCCTATTCTACTGAACATAAACTTACAAAACCTCATTTATGGAATGCAAAAGAGGATCCATATTTATATAATGTAACTATAAGTTTAATTTATGATGGAAAAGTTATTGATGAATTAAACCAACCGTTAGGCGTACGAAGTTTTAGTATTGATAAACAAAAAGGTTTTATTTTAAATGGCAAACCATATCGTTTGTATGGAGTTAGCCGTCATCAGGAGCGTGAAAACTATGGCAATGCTTTAACCAATGAGCAACATCTGGAAGATATGAAACTCATAATGGAAGTAGGTGCTACTTCCATCCGTTTTGCACATTATCAACAAGCAGATTACATGTATCATCTATGTGATTCATTAG
The DNA here is from genome assembly GCA_037134755.1 of Bacteroidota bacterium. Lineage (GTDB taxonomy): Bacteria > Bacteroidota > Bacteroidia > Bacteroidales > JACABE01 > JBAXLO01. The sequence goes on from JBAXLO010000012.1 coordinate 36,675, forward strand.
GGATTGTATGTTGGGCAGAGATTCCTTTTGTTGGTAAATGGACAGGACAGGAAACGGAGAATGCCAAGCAACAACTGGTTGAATTAATCAGACAAAACTTCAATCATCCTTCTATTTATGTATGGGGATTGCATAATGAAGTAGGTGTTCCAGAAGGACTTTTCTCAGGTCAGTTAACGGTTATCCTAAATGATGTAGCCAAAACAGAAGATCCTGATCGTTATACGGTATCAGTTACTAATCAATGGTGGATTAAGGATCATCCTGTGCATTATCATGCCGACTTGCAGGCTTGCAATCAATATGATGGATGGTATGGTGGTAAAGTTTATGGTTTAGATAAGTTTATTAACAACTGGTATAAATCTACTCCTGATATTCCTATTTGTATTTCGGAATATGGTGCCGAAGGCAATCCTGTTCATCAAACTGCTGATACTACTCCTCCTAAACCATTAGGTCCTTTCTTCCCTGAAACTTATCAAACATTTTATCATGAAAGAACTTGGGCTATCTTAAATAAACATCCCGAAGTTTGGGCTTCTTATATATGGAATATGTTTGATTTTGTGTGTCCTTTGTGGGATAGAGGCAGCATGAAAGGTCGTAATCAGAAAGGTCTTATTACTTACGACAGAAAACTTAAGAAAGATTGTTTCTATTGGTATAAAGCTAACTGGAGTAAAGAACCGGTATTGTATATTACAGGTCGGCGTTTTAATGAAAGAGATAGTTTGACTGATAACTTTACTGTTTACAGCAACCTAGGAAAACCAACATTAGAAGTAAATGGTAAAAGATTAGCAGAACCTACTGAAGGATTAACTCCTGTGCATTATATTTGGCACAATGTTAAGCTCCGCAAAGGAAAGAATAAGATCAAAACCTATGCTAAACTTAATGGCAAGATGATTACAGACAGTTATGAAATTGTGGTTAGATAACTCAAAATATTATTTAATATATCAGATTAAAATACTATTTTTGCAAATCAATTTTAAATCACAAATATTAATATAATACTTACTAATTCATAAAAGTGCATTGTCAGCACAATAATCACAGACAAAATTACTATGAAAAAAATTACTATTATCTTTTCAATTATAATTGCAATGGCAATTAATGCAAATGCTCAATGGACCTTACAAACCAGTGGCAAAACCAATAATTTTAATTCAGTGCATTTTTTTGATGCTAACACCGGTTGTGTTGTTGGCGACGATGATGGAATGGGGAGCGGCGGTATGATTTTGAAAACTACCAATGGCGGAACTACCTGGACACCTCAGGTTAGTAATACTTATTCATCATTAAATTCAGTTCATTTTACGGATGCTAATACTGGTTATATTTCGGGTGGTTCGGGCTTAATCTTAAAAACAACCAATGGCGGCACATTATGGACAGCATTGACAACTAATGCAACCGACAACTTAAAATCTATCTGTTTCCCTAGTGCTACTACAGCTTATGCTGTTGGTAGTAATGGTACAATAATAAAAACAACTAACTCGGGTACTACCTGGACTGCCCAAACTAGTGGTAGAACTAATCTATTAAAATCAGTTTATTTTGTTAATGCTACTACAGGTTATGTTGTTGGAGATTCAGCTACCTTACTAAAAACAGTTAATGGTGGTACTACCTGGACTATTTTAAATAGTGGTGTAACCGGGTTTTATAATAATCTGAATGCTGTTTATTTTACCGATGTTAATACAGGTTATATTGTTGGGCAAAGTGGTAAAATTATCAAGACAACTAATGGAGGCACAACATGGACTACTCAAACAACCGGTTATTCAAGCGATCTTTATTCTATTCATTTTGTTGATGCAAATAATGGTTACGCTGCCGGCTATACAAAAGTTTTGAAGACTACCAATGGTGGCACAACCTGGACTATACAAAGTACCGGTATAAGTGGAACATATGACAATTTGAGTTCCATATTTTTCCTCAATTCAAGTTTGGGTTATACGGTTGGTTACAAAGGAAGAATCCTGAAAACTATTAACGGTGGGGTTGCCGGTGTTGAAGAAAATACTAAAGAATCTCAATTAAATATTTATCCTAATCCAACTTCTGATTACATAACAGTAAATATTGACAATAAAGATAATTCAGCAATGACTCTGAATATCTATAATACTATTGGCAAATTGGTTAAACAAGTTGCGGTAACGCAAAATCAACAAAAAGTAAATATTCAGGATTTAAATAATGGTGTTTATATTGTTGAAATTAGTTCGAAAGGATTATTGGAAAGACAAAAACTTATTATCCAAAAATAAGTCTTAAGTACTTATTGTACATCGAATAATTAAGATTATAATGCAGCTTCATCAAATAACTGATGGAGCTGTTTTTGTTTTAAAAGCAATCTAAATTAAAGTTAAATTTATTTATCAAAACAATTTACTTAATTTTGCTGTTTAAATGGTATTAAAATAACGAATCACTATGAAAACACTTACTGAATTTATTATTGAAGAACAGGCTGCTTTCCCGACAGCTAGCGGAGATCTTACCCGATTGTTAAATGATATAGGTATTGCTGCCAAATTTGTAAACCGTGAGGTAAACCGCGCAGGACTAACTGATATTATGGGTTACAACGATGAAGTGAATGTGCAAGGCGAAGCACAAAAAAAGATGGATGTTTATGCTAACGAACAATTCATTGCCGCGCTTCGTTCGGGGGGAGAATGTTGTGCAATAGCCTCTGAGGAAGATGCTGAAATCATTACTTTTGAGAACGAGAAGTCGCAGTCAGGTAAATATGTAGTGGCTATTGATCCATTAGACGGTTCCTCTAATATTGAATCGAATGTATCTATAGGCACCGTGTTTTCGGTGTATAAAAGATTATCAAAAGAAGGAAGAGGAACGGTAGAAGATTTGCTTCAAAAGGGTACTCAATTGGTGGCTGCCGGTTATATTATTTATGGCTCGTCAACGGTTATGGTTTATTCCACAGGCAGAGGCGTAAATGGTTTTACGCTTGATCCTTCCGTGGGTTTATTTATTCGTTCGCATCCAAATATGAAGTATCCCGAACAGGGAACTATTTATTCTATCAACGAGTCAAATTATATTTATTTTCCCGAAGCTATAAAAAAA
>JBAXLO010000013.1:0-39594 GCA_037134755.1 Bacteroidota bacterium
TAAGAGATGATGTTGACTATATGATAATTGAAGGGAATATAAAAGATATAGAAACTAAGGAAGAACTACCTTTTATTAACATCGGTTTTAGAAATATTTCGAATAATGAGAATTTTAAGTCAACTTCAACTGATAAATATGGGAATTTCAGTTTTCTGATAGATAAAGAAGGTAAATATACTATACATGTTAAAACATTAGGATATAAAGAAATAAATATTGATTCAATCAACTTTGAGAAAGGGAAAAATATTAAATTAAATATAGGGTTGAAAACAACTTATACACGATTGGAAGAAATATATATAGATGGAAAAGATAAATAAACAAAATATTAGATAAAATAGAATTGTGAAAATAATAATTATAAAACTGCATTATATACAATATATATAATGTACGCTTAGCTTTATGAAAACAATAACACTATTTATTTTGACAACAATCTTTTCATCAATGTTTTTAAAGTCGGATTTTGTTACTGAACAAAAGAAATTTGAAAGGGTAAGAACTGCTATAAAAGAAAAGGAAGCTACGGTTAAGAAATCGTTGAAAGATGCTGGTATTAATTACGATAAGCTTAACATCTTGATAAAAGCTTACAAGCATGAACAACAGTTAGATATTTTTGCCAAAAATAAAGAAGATAAGCAGTACAAAAAAATAATATCCTATAATATCTGCGCTCTTTCAGGGTTTTTAGGTCCTAAAAGAGAGCAAGGAGACGGTCAGGTTCCAGAAGGCTTCTATTTTATTGATCAATTTAATCCGGTAAGCAATTTTTACCTGTCGTTAAGAGTAAGTTATCCAAATCAAGCAGACAAAAAGAAAAGCAAAGCATCCAATTTGGGTGGTGATATATTTATACATGGTTCGTGCGTTACAATTGGCTGCATGCCCATGACTGATGAAAAAATTAAGGAAATATATCTGTATGCAATTCAAGCTACTGAATGCGGACAGTTGAAGATTCCGGTTTATATTTTCCCCTTTAAAATGACTGCCGAAAACATGAAAACTTACAAAGAAAAGTATAAAACCAATAAGCCATTACTTAAATTTTGGGAGAATTTGAAAATTGGATATGATCTTTTTGATACTAATAAGCAAGAACTCACCGTAAAGGTTGATAATAAAGGAGATTATTTATTCTAGAAAAAAATACAGAATAATTTATCTTATCATTAAATTAAAGAAAATAAATACCTTTTTCTAAATATTAATAAAAAAGAAAATTTAATTTTAGATAGTTATTTAATACTTTTACAGCAATATAGAATAAGTTAAAGAGCTATTGTAAATATTTTTTATCTTTTTATGAAAATTTATTCAATCAGTAGCATAAAAATTGTGTAAGTTTGTACTGTTAATTGAAATAATTAAAACAATGAAAAAAATTGCAGTTTTATTAGTAACTATGTTAATAGTTATAGGATCTTTTGCACAGAAAATCAATGATAAAGATGTGCCAAAAGGAATAATGGATGATTTTAATGTAAAATATCCAACAGCCGAAAAAGTTATGTGGTCGATGGATATAAAGAAGTATGTTGCCGAATTTAAACACGATGACAATGATGTAAAAGTTGTTTATGAGAACAATTATTGGCAAAAAACATATTGGAGCGTTCCATTGGAATATACTCCTTTTAAAATTAAAGATTATGTAAACCAATATTATGCAGGTTACAAAATCATGAAAGTTGATATGGTGGAAACCAATACCAACGAAAAAAATTATGTAGCTAAAATCGTTAAAAAGAAAAAAGAATCAGCTGAGCTGTATTTTGAACTTGCCGGTACTTTTTTAAAGAAAGTTGACAATACACCGGAAGTAAAGAAATAATCTTAGTAAGATTAATAAAGACTAATTGCTGTCAACATAAAATTTAACGGTATTCCGGATATTTATTTGTCCGGGATGCCGTTTTTTTATAATGATAGGCAATAAGCTTTAAAAAGAAAAATAAAATAAATCATAATTCGTAGTGTTGAAATTATTACTAATTTAGCACTTCAAAAAATCACAATAAATAACATGATAAAGAACATAAATAAAATCTTTGTATTAGCCTTGTTGCTACTATCTTTTAATATCTTAACTGCACAAACAAAATTGCTTCAGTTGGATGATCTTCTTAAGAATCGTAAACTTTATGCAAGCCAGCTGACTAATATTCAATGGATGGGGGAATCGGATAATTTTACTTGGGTTGCTAATAATAAATTGGTCAAAGGAACTGTTGCTAACGAACAAAAAGATACGATTCTAGATATCTCCTCTATCAATAAAGAATTAATTGCATTAAAAGAAAAAGAAATTAAAAAATTTCCTACTATAACTTGGGTTGATAAAAATAATTTTACTTTCTTAACTAATAATAAGTTCTATGATTATGATGTTTCGAAAAATAAGATTGAAATTTTAAATAAATATCCAGAAAAGGCAGAACATTTAGATTTTGAACCAAACAAAAATCATATAGCCTATACATTAGATAATAATCTTTATATTTCGTTCAGAGGTACAGATATTACAGTTACTGAAGACAAAGAAAAAGGAATCAAAAACGGGCATGTTGTTTCTCGTGACGAATTTGGCATTAAAAAAGGAACATTCTGGTCGCCAAAAGGAAATTTTCTGGCTTTTTATCGCTTAGATGAAACAATGGTAACAGATTATCCAATAGTAGATATAGAAACAAGAATAGCAGAAGTTAAAAACACTAAATATCCAATGGCCGGGATGAAAAGTCAACAAGTAACCTTAGGTGTCTTTGATCCTGTTACTCAAAAGACGATTTTCTTAAAAACCGGAGAACCTTTAGAGCAATATTTAACAAATATAACCTGGAGTCCGGACGAGAAGTATGTATATATAGCTGTATTGAATAGAGATCAAAACCACATGAAACTTAATAAATATGATGCAACAACAGGCAATCTGGTTAAGACTTTATTTGAAGAAAAGAACGAACGATATGTAGAGCCTCAGCATGGATTGTATTTCCTGAAAACAAAGCCTGACCAATTTATATGGATGAGCGAAAGGGATGGATATAATCATTTATACCTATATGATACCGAAGGAAAATTGATTAAGCAAATTACTAAAGGCAACTGGATCGTAAAAGATATTGAAGGCTTCGATAAGAACGATAGTAAAGTATATTTTACTGCAAGAAAAGAAAGCCCATTGGATAATGATTTGTATTCAGTAGATATTAAATCAGGGACTTTAAAACTTATTACAAATATAAGAGGTGAGCATAATCCTATCCTAAATAAAGATATGAAATATGTGATTGATATTTATTATAATACAGAAACTGCTGTTGAATACCTTTTATTAAATACAGAAGGCAAAACATTGCAAAAACTTCATCTGGATAAAAATCCTTTAAAAGAGTATAAGCTTGGCGAGATGTCTATATTTACTATAAAAGCTTCGGATGATAAAACGGATTTGTATTGCAGACTGATAAAGCCAATAAACTTTGATCAAAACAAAAAGTATCCTGTTATAGTATATGTATACGGTGGTCCTCATGAACAACTTATAGGTAATGGATGGTTAGGTAAAGCAGGCTTGTTCCTAAATTATTTAGCCGAACAAGGTTACGTAATCTTTACAGTTGATAGTAGAGGCTCTGCTAACAGAGGATTTGAATTTGAAAGTTGTATTCATCGTAACTTAGGCACTATTGAAGTAGCAGATCAGATGAAAGGGATTGAATATTTGAAAACTTTAAGCTATGTTGACCAAAAAAGAATAGGTGTTGATGGCTGGAGCTATGGTGGTTTTATGACTATCTCCTTAATGTTGAAAAATCCCGGTGTATTTAAAGTTGGCACTGCAGGAGGCCCGGTTATAGATTGGAAATGGTATGAAGTAATGTATGGAGAACGTTATATGGATACACCTGAACAAAATCCTGAAGGGTATAAGAATGCTAGTCTATTAAATTATGTCGACAAACTTCAAGGTAAACTTTTAATAATGCACGGCACCTCTGACCCAACTGTAGTATGGCAGAATAGCCTTTCGTTTATTAAAAAGTGCGTTGATGAAGGAAAACAGTTAGACTATTTTGTTTATCCGGGTCACGAACATAATGTAAGTGGAATGGATAGAGTGCATCTGTACAAAAAGATATCAGATTACTTTAAAGAGAACTTATAATAAATTAAATAAACCAATAATAAATTAAATAATTTTAGATATGAAAAACATATTAATAATCTTTATGCTTTTTTCAGGCAGCTTGTTTGCACAGAATTATATACCATATTATAATATTACAAACGAAGCTGTGTACAGATTGATGATAACAAAAGAATATGAAAAGGCTGAAAAATTATATTTAGAAGCGTTTAAATTAGAAAAGCCTTTGATAAGTGATTATTATCAGATGGCAAGATGTTATGCAGGGAAAGGCGATACAATAAATATGATAAAATATTTAAAGCTCTCTTCAACGGAAGTTAGTTTTAATCCATTATTATTTGTGAATTCAAAAAGGGATTCAGTACTGTTTTATAAATACAAACAACAGCAAAGTTTTATTGCTTGTATGAAGGAGATTGAAAAAACAAACGAGAACCATAAAACTGCATTAAAAACAGATAAAGAGTTAAAAATAAAGAAGGATACCATTGCATACTTTTTGAGAGTGTTTCAACAATCAAGAAAGAATATATTGAAAAATATGACTGATTTGACAAGAGAGCAAAAGGATTCATTAAGAAAACTAGCTGATGCCTCAGATGTTGTGCTTCGTAAATCTCTTTTAGAATATGTTGAAAAGAATGGATTTCCAGAATATACTGCACCTGGAAGTATGTTATCAGGCAGTGATTTCGTTAGCATCTTATTAATTAGTATGACAGAAGAAGAATTTGACAAGTATAATCCTTTAATGCAAAGAGAGCTTAAAAAAGGTAATCTTATGCCCTATGATTATGGTTATATTATTGATAAAGTTCAATCGCGAACCAGAGGTAATAAATGTTCCTATTTTTCTGTAAATAATATGAATAAAGATTGTTGGAATCAGTCAATAGAAGAGCGTAAAAAGATTGGGTTGTCAATATATCTTGACGGATCTAGTCAGAATATTCTAAAAGGAAACAATAAGAAACTTCCTTGGGTTGGCACTTTAGTAAATTAATAAAGAAGTGAATTAATCACTTCATATAATGGGAGAAATCAATAATATAATATTCATTGGTGCAGGAAATGTAGCAACTAATTTAGCATTTGCTTTTCATAACAAAGGTAAGAAGATACTACAGGTTATTAGTAAGAATCTTGAACATGCTAAATTACTTGCTGATAAAGTTTCGGCTAACTACTCCAATATTCTTGATGAGATTAACCCCAATGCTGATCTTTATATTATTTCTATTAATGATGATGCGATTATAAATATTGCATCATCATTAAAGATTAAAAACAGCTTGATAGTTCATACTTCCGGAAGTATTGATATGAATATTTTGCAAAATGCTTCTACTAATTATGGTGTGTTTTATCCTCTTCAAACTTTCACTAAAGATATAATTGTTGATTTTAAGAATATTCCTTTTTGTATTGAAGCTAATACTAGTAATAATAGTAAAGAGATGATTGAACTTGCTCAGATTTTATCAAATGATGTGAGACTAATTAACTCAGAAGAAAGGAAAATAATTCATCTGGCAGCAGTTTTTGCGAATAACTTCTCTAATTATATGTATTTGATAGCTGAAGAAATCTTAAGTAGACATGATCTTCCCTTTGATATTCTTAAGCCACTGATCTATCAAACAGCTTTGAAAGTAAATAATCAGAATCCTGAAAAAACTCAAACTGGTCCAGCCAAAAGGAATGATTTGGAATTAATAGAAAAGCATTTATCATTGTTAAAAGAAACTCCTGAATATTACGAAATATATAAAATCATAAGTAAAAATATTGTTGATAAATTTCACAATTAAATTATGGCAAATTACAAAGAGAAACTTATTCATATTACCACATTCATTTTTGATTACGATGGCGTATTAACCGATGGAAAAGTTTTTGTAATAAATGATCACGAACAATTGAGGAGTTCGAATGTAAAAGATGGTTATGCGTTACAATATGCAGTTAAAAAGGGATATAGAGTAGCTGTAATATCAGGAGGAAAATCCAAAACAATGACAAAAAGAATGAATACTCTTGGGATTACAGATGTTTTTCTAGGCATCGACAATAAAATAGAAACATATAGAAAATATCTTCTCGATAATGATATAAAAAGAGAAGAAGTTTTATATATGGGTGATGATATTCCCGACTTTGAGATTATGAAAGAAGTAGGAGTTGCAACATGTCCTTCCGATTCAGCTCAGGAGATTAAAGCTATTGCCGATTATATTTCTGATATAAAAGGGGGAGAAGGGTGTGTGAGAGATGTTATTGAACAAGTATTAAAGTTACAAGACAAATGGTTTCATCCTGATGCTTTTCATTGGTAGAAATTAGAAATTTACTTTATATACTAATGAATTAATTGAAAATTATCCATCAAATATAATTTCAAAATAATGCAATTGAAGAAAGAAAATACAGCAACTACAAAAAAAATAACTCGAAAATCAAATAATTTTATTAATTTTGCAGAAAATTAGTGTTAAACATAGAGTAAGCTTAAGTTATTTTTGATCAATAAACGCACATTTCATAAAAATAAAAAAATAATCAACAAAATAATGTTGATAAATTTTGCAAATTCAAAATATAATTCTAATTTTGCACTCCCATTTTAAAAAGGGTATGTTAGCAAATAAAAACATTTAACAAAACAAATGGATACATTAAGTTATAAGACAATTTCGGCAAATAAAGCAACTGTTAACAAGGAATGGTTAATAATCGATGCTGAAAATGAAGTTTTGGGGCGTTTAGCTTCAGATGTTGCAAATTTATTAAGAGGAAAGTACAAGACAAACTTTACTCCTCACGTAGATTGTGGTGATAATGTTGTTATCATTAATGCCGAAAAGATCAGATTAACAGGAAAAAAATTAACTGATAAAGTTTATGTTCGTCACACAGGTTATCCTGGTGGGCAACGTTTTACAACTCCTAAAGAACTTTTGGCACATAAACCAATTGCTGTTATCGAAAAGGCAATAAAAGGTATGCTTCCAAAGAACAGATTAGGAAGTGCTCTTTTTAGAAATTTATATGTTTATGCAGGTACTGAACACCAACAACAAGCTCAGTCTCCTAAAGTTTATAAAATACACTCAATAAAGTAAAATGGAAGTAATAAATACAATAGGTAGAAGAAAATGTGCAATTGCACGTATCTATATGAAACCGGGAACCGGTGTGATAACTATTAATAATAGAGATTACAAAGAATATTTCAATACTGGTACATTGCAATATATCGTTACTCAACCTTTCGAGATATTGAAGATTCAAGGAACTTATGATATTAAAGCAAACCTTGACGGTGGTGGTATTACAGGACAAGCTGAAGCTTTACGCTTAGCTATCTCTCGTGCCATGTGCGAAGTTGATGCCGAAAACCGTCCTCCTCTAAAGGCTTTAGGTCTTATGAAGAGAGATCCTAGAATGGTTGAACGTAAAAAACCAGGTCAAAAGAAAGCTCGTAAGAAATTCCAATTCAGCAAACGTTAACAGTTTATTGGAATTGTTTAGTATCTAAATCATCAAGACTTTCGTAAGAAACTACTTGATGATTGACTATGTTGGAAAGTAAACAAATTAAAAATAATGGCAAAAGTAAATTTCGATCAATTATTAGATGCAGGTGTTCATTTTGGACATTTGAAAAGAAAATGGAATCCTAAAATGGCTCCATACATCTTTATGGAACGCAATGGAATTCACATTTTAGACTTGCATAAGACAATCGCTAAAATTGATGAAGCTGCTGCAGCAATGAAACAAATTGCAAAATCAGGCAGAAAAGTTCTATTCGTTGCAACAAAAAAACAAGCTAAAGAAATAGTTTCTGAATTAGTAAAAACAGTTGGCATGCCTTACGTTACTGAACGTTGGCCTGGTGGTATGTTAACTAACTTTGCAACTATTAGAAAGGCTGTAAAGAAAATGTCAACTCTTGACAAAATGATGACAGATAAGAATTATACTGACATCTCAAAAAGAGAAAAACTTCAAATGTCACGTGAAAAAGCTAAATTAGAAAAGAATTTAGGTAGTATTGCTGATTTAAGTCGTTTACCATCTGCTTTATTTATCGTTGACATCAATAAAGAACACATCGCTGTAGCTGAAGCTAGAAGATTAAACATCCCTACTTTTGCAATGGTTGATACAAATACAAATCCTGAATTAGTTGATTTCCCAATACCATCTAACGATGATGCATCGAAATCAATTGCTATCATAGTAGGAGCAATGGTTGCTGCTATCGATGAAGGATTAAACGAAAGAAAATTTGATAAAGATAAAAAGACTCAGGAAGATGAAGATGCTGCTGCAGAAGCTGCAAGTATTCATTCTGAAACTTTAGAAGCTTTTGAAGGTGTTGAAGACGAAGAAGCTGCTGCTAAGAGAAAATTAGCAAAGAAAATGAAAGATGAAGAAGAACAAGTAGAAGCTGCAAAAAGACCACGTAGACCAGTGATTAATAAACCAGCTACCATTAAAAAAACTAACACAAATATTTAAGAAATGGCGAATATAACTGCTAGTGAAGTTAACAAACTAAGACAAATGACAGGTGCAGGCATGATGGATTGCAAAAACGCACTTGTAGAAAATGATGGTGACTTTGATAAAGCAATTGATTTTCTAAGAAAAAAAGGTCAGAAACTTGCAAACAAACGTGCTGACAGAGATGCAAACGAAGGTGTTGTTATTGCAAAGACTGATGCTGACAATAAATTTGCAGCTATTATCATGGTTAATTGCGAAACTGACTTTGTTGCAAAGAATGAAGCTTTTGTTGACATTTGCAAATCTATTTTAGATTTAGCAATCGCTAACAAACCTAAAACAGAAGACGAACTAAAGAATGCTCAGTTAAATGGTTTATCTATTGCTGACACTTTAATAGAACAAATTGGTAAAATTGGTGAGAAAATCGAATTAGCTCACTACCAATTTATCGAAGCTCCTAACGTTATAGCTTACAATCATCATGGTAATCGTTTGGCAACTATCGTTGGTTTCAACAAAGATGCTAATGCTGATGTTGCAAAGGATGTTGCTATGCAAGTTGCATCAATGGCTCCAGTAGCTATTGATAAATCAGGCGTTTCTCCTGAAATGATCGAAAAAGAACTTGATATCTATAGAGAACTTATTCGTCAGGAAGGCAAACCTGAAACTATGGTAGAACAAATAGCTCAAGGTAAGTTAAATAAATTCTTCAAAGAAAGTACTCTTTTAAGTCAGGAATACATAAAGGATACTAAGAAATCTGTAGAGCAATTTTTAAGCGAAAGCGATAAAGATTTAAAAGTAACAGCCTTTAAAAGACTTATGCTAGGTGCTTAATTTACTATAAATATGTTATTAAAAAGGCTGTCTCCTAAAGAGACAGCCTTTTTCATGTCTTTCGGTTAACACTTTTTTTCCGAAATCCTCTTTTCGTTATTTTCTATTTTAGATATTATTGCAAGATTAGCATTAACTATAACCGCGTTTTTTAAATATTTGTTGAATCTGATAGTTAAAGGATGAAATCCCTCATGCAAAACGTTATTGTGTCAACATCTTTAATGTATATCCTTAATTTGAAATTGCTTTAATATCTGTAATTGCGGTCTTCTTCTTAGTACTGGCAACACTAATGTCCGGCTAAGAGAAATATAAAACCTCCAGAACCATTTAGAATAAAGCAATACAAGGGTATTTAATTATTTTTCGATTTGAATTCCATAAGTTCAATTTAGCTTTGTAGATTTATAAATCTACAAAGTAATGAAAATAGAAAGTGCCGTTTTTTCTCAATTAATGTTGTTTATACCCGAATACGAATTTTCTAAATGTGTTAATAAATATAAAGGAGATTATCGTGTTCGTCAATTTACTTGTAGAGAGCATTTTTATGTAATAAGTTTTGCTCAAATAAGATTTAGAGAAGGTGTACGAGATATTGAAGCATGCTTTACTGTTTTTTCTAAAAAGATCTATCACTCGGGAATAAAAGGCATTATACCGAGATCAACATTAGCAGAAGCAAATCAGAAACGTGATTGGCGAATATATGCTGACTTTGCACAAGTTCTAATTAAGCAAGCAAGAGAACTCTATATTGAGGATAGCGATTTTTAAAATTGAAATAGATAATATTGCTTATGCATTAGATAGTAGCACTATATATTTATGTCTAAGCCTTTTCCCTTGGGCAAAGTGTCACAAGAAAAAGGAGTAGTAAAAATAAATACACTGTTAAACTTACGTGGATCTATAACATTATAATAATTATGTTAATCATAACAAAGTAAACGTTTCTTGATGGGAAGGTAAAATATATTATATGAATGATAAAACAATTTGAGACTTATACAGAACGCTGGTGAGGAAGTTTGTAAAAAAAGATCCCAATCTCAATTCCACTCAGTAACCAACATATAGAGGTCAGCGTATTCGAGGTGTGAGAGTTAACCTAAATATAACTCACTTCAACTTCTTTCAGAAATTTTTCTTCTAATAGCCGGGCAATACGCTTAACAACAGTACGTCTAATCTCCAGCTCCACAGGTAAGCTTGGATCTTGATGAGCAATATTAATACGTGTACCGATTACAAGATGTATTTCATCGCTTTCTAATAGCATCTTTACAATTAGATCAGCAGGACCTTTGCCTAACTTAGTCTGAGTGGAATACGATCTTAGTATCTCCGAAACTTTACTTAAGGTAAGTATGCCTTCGGTAATTAGATCAACACCTTCCATATATGAAACCGGCGGAAGATCAGGATCGTTAAACTCAAAACTATCTGTTATTTCCTTATTCAATTCTCTTGAAATAATATCACAAGTTGTAGCACCACATAGAATCTTTATTCCGTTAAACTCACTAACGATTTTAGCATACTCCACATCTTTATTCTTCTCGTAAGGAGGACCTGTGCAAATAAGCAACTTACGAGGGTCGCGAAGATAAATAACAGCACAACTTGTGTCATCCTTTGATTGATAATTGTCGTTGATATGAGCCATATTCACAACCTTAGCAGCCAGTCGCTGAGCAGATATTGTGTGATCTTGTTTTACAAGTCCTTGTATGTATTCCAGAAGGTTATCACGACCCCAACCAAATAAGAACTTCTCATTGCCACCGCCCATTCCCGATTGTGTAATACCATCCGAAAAGATAACAATGCGGTCTTCTTTGCGAGGTTTAAACGAACACGAAAGCAATTCCTTACCCGCATTCTTTTCTGTATTTAAATAAATACAAGTCCATTCGGGTTCAAAGATCTCGGTGCCTCTTAATATAACACATTGAGGATTGTCGTATTCAAGAATACGCACTTCGCCATCTGCATCAATATCAATAATACTAAAAGTAGAATAACTTATCTTACGTTCGCTGCAAACCGGAAGCGTATTCATAATAATCTCAGCAATCTTACGAAAATCTTTATGCTCTTCAGAGAAATTAACAGCCATTGTAGCAGTAAGAGTTGCTAAGATATTAGCCTTAACACCATGCCCCATACCATCAGAAAGCACCGCAATAATTCTGTTTTCTTCTTTCACCTTACGGGAAGTAAAAACATCTCCACAAATGCGTTCGCCCTCATAATTCTTTTGCTGAATATTAACTTCTATATGAAACTTCCCATCCATAAGCTATTATTTCTTTTGGGATTTATAAGATTCGATAATAGAATTAAGCATCTTCTCTGTTTTAGCAGCACCTTCGCCTAAAAGGAAACCAATCTGTTGAACAAGAGAAAGATTTTCGTCAATAACATCCGTTACCCTATTGATAACCTCCTCAGACCTAACTTCAGGAGAGAACATATCTCTTATGATAGCACCTACAATCTTCTCTTTTTTAATGGTAAAGATAGAAACATTCAATAATCCTTCACCAAAGTGAACATCACGATTTAAGACATCTTCATTATTCATCAAAACAAATGAAAACATCTTATAAAACTGAACAGGAAGTAATGTTTTAAGATCTGCACCAACCAAACCGGGGATTATTTCATTAATCTCATTAGCTTCCTCACCTAAAATTGTAATAAAACCTTGATTAGATTGTATTATCTTCAGATGCTCGTCAACAATAACCACTCCGGCATTCAGCTTTTGAAGCATTGTACTTACCGTTTCGGAAGCTTCTTTAGCTTTTTGCTGTTCTAACTTAGCAAGTTTCTCTGATTTCTTAACTGACTCCTGAGCACTAGCTAATTTATCGTTAGTTGATTTTAATGCTTTGATGTATTCTTGCTTACTTTTAAGAGAAAACGTAATACACATATCAGGCTTAGCCAATCCTTTGGCAACTGATATCGCAAAATCCTTGCATGATTTATATCCACAAGTTTCACAACCCACATTATCCTGATAATCTGATTTACCAATAGCTTTTAACACTTCTTGAACTTCTTCTTCTGAAGGAGCAGGTAAACGTTGGTCGTCAGCTATAAACTCTTTAGTAAAATCAAGACTATTAAATTGAGTAATTTCTTTTTCCCACTTCTTCATATCAAAATTCTGAAGACGTTTGTTAGCATATTCCGTTACTAATGCACGACGAATAAACTTCTTACCTCCCCTTGATGTACCTGGTCCCATCAAACAGCCTTCGCAATAAAACAAATTGAAATGTTGTTTTATAAATTCAACACTCTCTTCGAATTGTGCTATCGCTGCCAAGGTGTTAAATTTACCTTCGGCAGTTATTACTTTACTTGTAAGTAAATTTTCATCTATATCAACAGCTTCTAAAAAACCATTACTAATTGGAAATAATGAACCTTTGTAACCTAAAGGAGCATCAAAATCAGAAAACTCCAAAGTGCCTTCGTGAATACTATATTCTTCAAAAAGTTCTCTTAACTCAACAAAAGTTAGTATTTCATCTACTGCTGAATTGGGTTCATGTTTGTTTGCCGAACATTTAGATGCAATGCAAGGACTTATGAAAACAACTTTTACATCATCACCATATAGTTTTTTAACTACTTTAGAAGTAGCCATCATTGGACTAATCAAAGGTGCCAGATTATTTACAAGCTCAGGATGAAACTTTTCGATAAGCGAAACAATAGGGGGGCAAATAGATGTGATATAATATTTGCCATTAAAATGATTTAATAAATCTTTATATTCTTTAGCAATAAGATCAACACCAAACGAAACCTCGTTAACATAATCAAACCCTAATTGACGGATCATTTGAACAAATTTTCTATAATCCGTTATATCATCAAACTCTCCCGAAATACTTGGTCCTACTATTGCTGCCACTTTGCTGCCTGAATGCAAAAGTGCTTTAACTTCCTCTTTTGAATTGATGTAAACTATAGCTTTGGGCGAACAAACTTTCAAACAACTACCACATCCTATACACCAGTCGTGATTAACTTCAGGAAACTCTTGATTAGCTTTCACCTGAATTGCGTTTACAGGGCATACTCTTACACAAGCATAACAAACTGTACACAAATCTTTATTAATTTCTATTAATGGTACGCTCATATTGACGTTTGTAATTAGTTCTTTTTCTTAAATGTCTTATCAAGTAAAGTTTTAATATTCTCACTACTTACTTTTTCCTGCATAACATCCTCAATTTTAACAAAAGGTCCTTTATCACACTTACCAAAGCAATGATTACCGTGAAAATAAACTTCTTTCTCAAGTTCATTTTCTTTTAGGTAATTATTGATGACTTTTACGGTAGCCTTATTACCTCTTGCAAAACAAGAACTACCTAAACATATAACAATCTCCTTTTTACTGTCCATTTGTATTGTAAATTTCCATTGTCAAAATTAGTAATTAAACTTGAATAACCTCAAATAAAAAACACTTTCTGATTCTTTTTTTATTAAGCTGTATTTCAAAGGACTAATTTATGAAAATATTTTATTTCTTTTTTAAGTTTTATGCCTAAAAAATGAGTACATTTGCATAACAAAATAAACAATACTATGGCACATCATAATGACGACTCAAATATGAGTAAAGAACAATTGGAATTCAATGATTTGATAAGAAAAGGTGATGATTTTATTAAGATTCAAATCTATCGAAATGCAAGAGAATGCTACACTTTGGCTTTAGAAAGTAATTTTAATAATGAATTAGCAAATACTAAACTTAGTGAATGCAATGCATTAATTAAATCAGAATCAAGCACAATAATAAAAGTAGTAGCTGTAATGGCAGTGATTGCTTGTATATTGTTTCTTATTTAAAGAGCGAAATCTTTTCATAATCTTATTAAAATAAAGGTATTAATAATGCCTTTTTAAACTGATTTTTGATTAGCTCTTTTCTAATCAAAAGATTTACAATTTGTATTCTTAACATAATCTTAATATACCTTTTGTTACTTTAAAGTAAAATTAGTATTAATTTTACATAAATTTTTAAGTAATTAAAATGAGTAACATATTTAGCCATGATCTTAGTTTTGCTAATGAATTAAACAAAGAGTTTTCTGCGTTTATTAGCCGACAAGACAAGAAGTTCCCCAAAGATGAAGTTTTAATAATGGATATGCACTGCCATGATTATAATAGTGATGTGCCCGATGAACTTATGGGGCGTATTCTTAACGTGCCTGAAACGTGGCTTGAGACTGATAAGTTATTAGACACATTAAAAAATCACGGGTGCAATGCCTTTACTATTACTAATCATAACAATGCACGCTCTAGTTTTGAATTAGCTGATAGGGGTATTGATGTTCTTACAGCTGCTGAGTTTAGTTGTTTTGTTCCTGATTTTCACGTAGGTATTCATGTATTAACTTATGGTTTTACTAAAGAGCAAGAAAAGATTTTAAACAAGCTACGTTCTAATTTATATTCTTTTCAGGAATATACTTTTGAAAATAATATACCTACTATTTGGGCTCATCCGCTGTATCATTATTCAACTAAGGGGATGCCTCCTATGGATTTCTTTAATAAGTTGTCATTGCTTTTCGAAAGATTTGAAGTTATTAATGGACAGCGTGATACCTGGCAGAATATGTTAGTAAAAACATGGGTTGAAAGTCTTATCCCATCTAAAATTAATGAATTAGCAGATAAATATAAGATTGATCCTGCTAAATATTGTCAGCATCCGTATTTAAAATCAATGTCGGGTGGCTCTGATAGTCACATGGGTATCTTTGCAGGACTTACTGGAAATCAACTACATATTAAAGATTTATCTAATAGATTAAAAACGGAAAAGGTATCAGATCTTGCATTAGAAGCAATCCGAAAAGGAAGAATGGCTCCTTTTGGTTCTATCAATAATAGCGATAAAATGACGATCACTTTCCTTGATTATTTTATGCAGATTGCTATACATAGTAAAGATCCGGGACTACTTAGAATATTGCTACATAAAGGAACATCAAGAGATAAGATCATTGCTTTAATGGTTTCAAATGGTTTTGCTGAACTCAAACGTCATAAAATTACTATGCGTTTTATTGATCTTTTTCATGATTGTTTTCAAGGCATTCCTCCTCATTTTACTAAACGTTGGTTTATACCAAGAGTCTATAAACCAATATTTGATAATGCAATGAAGATTGCAGATGTTCGCAATGAAGACCCTCAGAAAACATTAGAAGTGTTTTCTAATTCTATATATTCTATTTATGATCAGTTAAGCACTATTTTGTCCAATCGTTTGGTAAAGAAGGTGTCATACTTAAATAATGCAGGAATATTAAATAATTTTTCTCTTAATGATATAATTGACAGCTTCGAAATGCCAAGTAATATCAGAGCTATTATCGAAAACAGTAAAGGTAAAAAAATTGGCAAGTTTGGGAAAGGAATGGCTAAAATTAATATAACTGAATTCCTTAATGGTTTATCTTTCCCTTTCCTAACTTCCTCACTTGTTGTTGCTGCCAATTTTACAAGTGCCAGAGTAATGTATAATACTCGTCCTTTATTGGCTACCTTTGCTAAAGAAATTGGAGGAATTCAACATCCAAAAAGAATTTTATGGCTTACGGATACTTTTGAGGATAGAAATGGGGTAGCATCTGTTTTAAAATCTCTTCATATTGAGATAAAAAAGAGGAATCTACCTATAGATATTCTTACTTGTAGCAGTAATTTACAAGCTGATGACCATTTGATTGTAGTGAAACCTAAAGTAGAAATGAACCTCCCTTTTTATCAACAACAACCTCTAAGAATTCCTAATATTCTCGAAATACACAAACTATTTCTAGAGGGAGAATATGATCGCATAATTTGTTCTACCGAAGGGCCTATGGGATTCATTTCTATGTTTCTGAAGAATGCGTATCATGTTCCGGCTTATTTTTATATACATACTGATTGGATTATGTTTGCACGCAAAGCTCTTAATTTTGATGTGCACAATCTTAATCGTTTTCGTCGTTTGTTAAGAGCGTTTTATGGTGCTTTCGATGGTCTTTTTGTATTAAATACTGATCAGCAGAAATGGCTAACAGGAAATCACATGAATTTTGATCCTGACAATGTATTTTTAACAGCACATTGGGCTGATGAACAATTTACTCCAAAAAAGAAAGATAAAATTGACGTATTTGGGGTAAAACCTGATGAAACTGTCATTCTTTTTGCTGGTAGATTAAGTAGCGAAAAGGGTGTAATGGAACTCCCTTCCATCTACGAAAGTATAAAGAAATCAGGAAGTAATGTTTGTTTTGCTATTGCCGGTACCGGACCTACTGAAGCTGAACTTAAGAATGCTTTGCCTGATGCCCGTTATTTAGGTTGGATTGATTCTGATAGACTTGCAGAAGTGTATTCAGCTGCTGATCTATTAATTCTGCCTTCAAAGTTTGATACTTTTGGTTGTGTTGTTTTGGAGGCTTTTAGTTGTGGTTTGCCCGTGATTGCGTATAAAACCAAAGGACCTAAAGACATAATTAATGATGGTGATAATGGTTATCTTGTAACAAATAAAGATAAAATGACTAAAAAGATTATTGAATTTATTAATGATAAAGAATTGCAGGCTAGCATGAAGATATCAGCACTCGAACGTTCTAAAGTATTTAATGCTGACACTATTTTAAAAGAACTCTTAGAGAATGTTAAACTCCCAATACTATCTTAAATTTATATATGAATAAAAATACTAACGAATGGGTTTGGTGGAAACATGGGGTTATTTACGAAATCTTTCCTAAAAGTTTTTATGATTCAAATGCTGATGGCACAGGTGATATACAAGGCATTATTCTAAAGTTGGATTATCTTTCTTCTTTAGGTATTGATGCTATTTGGTTAACTCCCATCTACGAATCGCCTATGTTTGATTTTGGTTATGATGTAAGTAATTATCGTGAAATAGATCCTGTGTTTGGAACTTTAAATGATTTTAAGACTTTATTGGTTGAAGCTAATAAACGTAATATCCGTATTATTATGGATATGGTTTTAAATCACACTTCTCATTTACATTCTTGGTTTCTCGAATCTAAAAGTTCATTAGATAATCCCAAAAGAGATTGGTATATTTGGAAGGAAGGTGTTAAAAACAAACCACCTAACAACTGGCTTTCTTCATGGGGTGGTAGTGCTTGGGAAAAAGATGAAACTACCGGATACTATTATTTTCATTCGTGTATGAAAGAGCAACCCGATCTTAACTGGCGTAATAAAGAAGTAATTGAAGCAGTATTTGATGAAGTTAGATATTGGTTAGATTTGGGTGTTGATGGTTTTCGATTAGATGTTATCAATTGGATTATTAAAGATAAGCATTTAAGAAACAATCCAAGTTATTCGCGACTCTTAAATATTCAAAGACATTTGTTTGATCGTAATCGTAAAGGTGCACATCGTATAGCTCGTAAGTTTAGGCTTTTGCTTGATGAATACGAAGACAGAATGGCAGTAGGCGAAGTATTTTCTTTCCCTCCGGGTAATCCCAAACTATCAGCAAGTTATCTTGGCAAAGGTGATGAATTGAATCTTGCCTTCGACTTTTCGTTAATGTATCGAACCTGGAGTGCTTCTTCTTTTTATAAATGTATTAAAAAATGGTATAAACTAGTTGCTGATAAAGGTTGGCCGTCCATTGTGTTATCAAGTCATGATTACCCGCGTTCGATAGGTAGATATGCAGTGCTCAACAAAACTGATAGATTTAAAAGAGCTAAAGTTGCTGCTGTTTTACAGCTTACTCTTAAAGGAACTCCCTTTATTTATTATGGTGAAGAGATAGGTATGACTAATGTATTTATGAAGCCTAGTGAAATAAGTGATCCTTTAGGAAAAAAATTCTGGCCTATATATAAAGGTCGTCAACCTGCCAGAGCTCCAATGCAATGGACTTCCGAAAAGAATGGTGGTTTTACTTCAGCTGCTGATACCTGGATGAAAATGAATGCAGATTATAAAAAGATAAATGTTGAATCGCAGCTACATAACGACAAATCATTGCTTAATCTCTATAAAGATTTAATTGAGATACGTAAAAATACTCCAGCATTGTATTCTGGGGAGTTTGAAGCTGTAAAGAAAGGTAAATCAGGTGTACTTGCTTATTATCGTCTGCATTATTATAGTGATAATGTTTTTGTGGCACTTAACTTTACTTCCTCCATTAAAACCATAAGTGTAAAAAACACTGATAATTGGAAAGTACTTTTATCAACTCACCGAAATAAAGAAGAAAATGCTACTATTAATGTCTTAAAACTTGCACCTTACGAAGCAAGTGTATTTGTTAAAGTATAAAAACTACCTATTAATCTTTGCCTAAAGATAGTGCCTTTATGTTTGGGTATCCTTAATAATATAATTATATGCTGATATAAGAGATATTTAATGTGTTCCTTTATATTGAAAACAATGAAGTTAACTGTAAGGTTGTCTATATTTTGTTCATTTACACACCTATAAATGTTTGTACCCTCGAAACATTTGTTTGCAGCCTCGAAACATTTATTTGCACCCTTGAAACATTTGTTTGTGCTCTTGAAACATTTCTTTGCATCCTTGAAACATTTGTTTGTGCCCTTGAAACATTTGTTTGCAGCCTCGAAACATTTGTTTGCATCCTTGAAACATTTCTTTGTACCCTTGAAACATTTCTTTGTGCCCTTGAAACATTTCTTTGCAGCCTTGAAACATTTGTTTGCAACAAAATAACATACATTGCTAACTAATAGATGAAATTGATTACTAATGAAATAAAAAGTTGTAAGAAAAATAATTCTTATTTGAGATAAAGACAGATTATATATATGTGATAAGGACTCAGTGCTGCCGTTGGAATTTATTTCAATTTTGTTTCCCGTGACTGGTGGATAAAGAGATTTAGTCTTGCGCAGCGATCGAAGCGTGCGGACTCAATTAAAATTTATAAGATGTCATTAAATTGTACATATTTTTTCTCATTAAATGAGATGGAAAAGATACAATAAATAGTTTGATTTATCTTACTAATAAAAAAAAAGAAATTTAAACCATTAGTAAAAGAAAAAATTTAGAATAACAGAAATATGAAGCCCTGCATACTCCATTCAGTATGCAGGGCTTTTTCTTATATAGTGATATATGAATATAGTAATCAAAATGAAAGTAAATAAAGTGGTTGAAAGGTGGTAGAAGAGAATTAGAAATCCATACCTAATCAACAAAAATAGAAATCAGTTTATATTGATTTGGTATTTGTGGTTTAGGCTGATCAAAGATCATTAAAACATTATCTTTTCTATATAAATTATTCATTAATACTAAACAAAATGGTTACATCTATAGTGTAGATGAAGAAGTAGGAGAATCTACTCATGGTAGTTTATATTTACATTTAAATAATACTTCAGATAAATTAATCTTAGACGAGGGTTTGGTTGCACATCTTACTTATAAAGAGGCAGATTTTAAAACACAACTTGCTTTATTTACAGCAGCAATAAGTGATATATCTTTAACAACAACTAATTTAATTGAAAAGAAATTACGTTACATTTATAAAATAGATGCTCAGGATATTGCTAAAGAAATTAATCTTACAAATAATCCAGGATTAACTGAAAAAATAGGGTTTAAATTATCATCAACTGATAGAATTATTCATTAGGTTGAAATTGAAGTTATAAATGATGTTACACCTGGTCAGATAATAGTTATCTTACTAGCTGTAATTGGTGCTTATAACTATAATATTGAATGTACTCAAATAGGCGAAAACGATAAAGCTGATATTATTACTATTAGAAATATTACCAATGCCAGAGGAATATTGGATAGTTTTGTATCAGGAGCTAAATATATGTTTAGAGCTCAACCTATCACTTCACGTGATAATGATTCTGAATAGACAGAATATGTAATGCTTATAGTAAGTTAAAAGAAGTACTTGAAGTACTTACTTAGCTTACCGTTAGGCAGGAAGTTAAAAGTGCCTAAAGTTGGAATCAATTTTAGGCATTATTGTTTTCCTAAATCACCAAATCGTCAAATCGACAAATCACTATATACTATTGTTCTTATTGATTTAAAATCTTTTCGTAAACCGGTTTGCCCGAACGTGCATCATTTCCATAAAGCTCTATAAAGTCAACTTTAGTGTAGGACTTAGGCTTGGCACTGACGAAGATTTTAGTTAATTGTGCTTCGTTATTATTAATTTTAATCAAAGACTTTACGTTACCTTTTGAGTCAGGAAGCAAAAGAATTTTACGTTTAGCAAAAGCCTTCAATGTAACATATACGCAACCTGCTGCACTAGGCTCGGAACTGTATCCATAAGCCATATGGCGTTGCAAATAGTTCAATTCCGAACGCTTACCGGTAGTAGCATAGTCTATCCAATAAGCATCTATAGGGTTGCTTATATCAATCTTGCCCCCGGGCAGTATCACGGCATCATAACAAACAGTATTCTTGTTCATATTGCGCTCAATCACAAACAAACGTTGTGTTTTTTTGGAAGGATTATCAGGCACAGTCCCTTTAACAGGATAAGTTCCAGCCATACCATTGTAAGTTGACAGATTTAAGTTTGATAAAACCAGAAAAGAAAATATAAATAATAGCCTCATACGTAAAACTTAATACCAATTTTGTGCAAAATTAGAAAAAATATCTCACTTTAAAAGCCAAAAAATCTTAAATATGAAACTGAATTACTTGATCATCTGAAGGACTGACTGCGTACTTAAGCCTTCCTTCAATAGCCTCTACTAAAAGATTGCAATCAATAGGTTTGGTAAATGAATAGTCGATTCCAAATATTTTATTCATACTAACATAAAGTTCGGGATGGGCATACTTACCTCCTCCCGACATAGTTATCAACTTAACACGATTGGTAAGTTTTTTAATTTTTAATACTAAACCCATCCCATCTTCTTTGGGCATCACAATGTCAGTAACCACTACATCGAAATGAGAGGCCTTAAACTTTTCAAAAGCATTTACACCATCGTAGGCAGTTTCAACTTCATAACCTATCTTCGAAAGTGCTATTCTGATCGAATTTCTAACATTCGGTTCGTCGTCAACAATTAATATTCTTTTCATTTTTATGTAATTTATATATTTAACTTGGTATATCTAATAAAAGTGTAAAGATACTACTAATTTTTAATATGGCAAAATAAATTTTTATTTAGAAGAATATTTAATATAAGTATTTCAATTATTCATGTTTATAAAAACTTACAAATAATATTAATAAAAAATAAAAATAAATTGTAACATTGCGAAATATTTTTAATACTTTTGGATAAATTTTATTTTTATTAATAATAATTTAAAAAACACAATAAATGAAGAAGTTAGTATTGTTATGGGTAGTTGTATTTCTATCGTTTTCGAGTTATACAAGAGCTCAAATGGAGTTTAAACCTATAGATTTATCAATTAACACTCCTCAAGAAGCCAATGTTTATAAAAAACATACAGATGGAAA
Source organism: Bacteroidota bacterium (assembly GCA_037134755.1). GTDB lineage: Bacteria > Bacteroidota > Bacteroidia > Bacteroidales > JACABE01 > JBAXLO01. The sequence continues at coordinate 22,104 of JBAXLO010000013.1, forward strand.
AACCTTCTTAGGTTTAACTTTTGGTACTTCAATACCATTTGGGGATTATGGTTCTAGCGTCAGTGCCTTAGCAGCAGGCAATATCAACCCGGGTATTGGAGCAGGCATATTTGCCCGCTACTTTATATCTGATCATTTTGCCTTTGGAGCAAGCTTTGCGTTCTATAAATCAGGCTTAAGTAGTACTTTAACCGCTAATTTAGATACTTTGTTCAGAGTAACGGCTATTAATGATACTTTGCAACTATTGTCTACTAGTGGCTCGTCAACATTGTACCCCTTCACTATTAACTTTGAATATTTTTTCTCACCACTTAAAAGATTCAAACCTTACGTTGGTCTTGGATTAGGGTTTTATGTAACAGAATATTCAGTTGACGCAGTAACTAACAAAGAAAAACCAGCTGACTTCAGAAACGTAGAAGCATTATATGGCTCTAATACCGACGAAAGCTTTGGATTGTGTCCATACGTTGGTTTTATGTATGATTTCAACGAATTGTTAAGTATGAATTTTGACGTGAAGTATAATCAAATATTTTGTTCACCCGCTGCTTCTACTTTATCAGTAAATGTTGGAATAATCTTTAATTTGAGTTATAAATACTAAAAGAATCAGTAAGGAAATTACACCTTATCTATACATTAAAATAGAATAGATATAAACTGATTTATTTGTAGGAAAACAATTAATGCAAAATTATTCTAATAAGGTGGACACAAATACCGAAAGGAATGATTTTCCACAACTATACTTTCTTTCATCAGCACAAAAGATTAAAAAGGATACTGCTTTTGTATCTAAATTTGATTCCATTAAAAGGAATAATTTCTTTGCATCTAAGTATTTAGTATTATCCAAAGCTAAAACAGACGCTAAAACTTATGTACCTACCATCTTTTCTAAGCATTTATTAGTTGCTAAAGATAAACCAACTGAGGTGCAAAACAACAACATGTCGGATTGGTTGTTGCTAATTAATTTATTAGGTTTTATATTATTTGCATGGGTTGTAACATCCTTTCGTAAAAGAATGAAACAAATTTTCAATTCTCTTTTTACAAACAGAGCACTCAACCAATTAATAAGAGATGGAGATTTGTCAAAAGAATTTGTTTTATTACCTTTATTATCTATTTATTTTTTAAGCCTTTCGCTGTATATTTTGTTTTTATTTAAGTATTATTATAATATACACCAATCCTTTTTATTTAATTTTTATTTTTTCTTAAAACTTTTAACTGCCATATTAATCTTATTTGGTGTAAAAATAATCTTTATAAGGTTTATAAGCAATACCTTCAGGAATTACACGGTAACTTCTTATTACTTATTAAATAGTTATATATCAAATATTATTATTGGATTTTTGTTCTTACCATTATTATTTTTATATACTTTTTCGGCAAATATAATCTCCGATAAAATCCTCATTATTTGTGCAATTATAATTATTTTATTTAACTTAATAAGAATAGGAAGAAACATAATAAGTGGAATAAATTATTCCAAGTTTTCTAGTTTGTATTTATTTTTGTACCTTTGCACCATCGAATTTCTGCCCATTATTATATTAATTAAATTGTTTAATGGGTTAGTTTCGTTTTAATTATCTTTTTAAACAAAAATGGTGAATTAATAATAGATACCGGATGAAATTAAAGAACATTCTTATTTCTCAACCTCAACCTTCAGATTTAGAGAAATCACCTTATCGTGATATAGCAGATAAGTACAATATTAAATTTGATTTTCATAAGTTTTTTAAGATTGAGGGAATCCCTGCACGTGAATTCAGACAAGACAGGATTAATATCCTGGATTATACTGCTGTTATTTTCACTAGTAGGCATGCAGTTGATCATTTCTTTAGAATATCTAAAGAAATGAGAGTTGATATACCTGAAACTCTTAAGTATTTTTGTATCTCAGAAGCTATTGCACTTTATCTTCAAAAATATGTTCAATATCGTAAAAGAAAAATCTTTCATGGCAAGTTAACTTCTCCTAATATAATGGACATTATATTAAAACATAGAGAAGAAAAATTCCTGTTCCCATGTTCGGATATACATAAACTTGATGTACCTGATCTTTTGGATAAGAATTCAATTAAATATAGTAAAGCAATTATCTATAAAACGGTAGATGATGATTTGTCATTTATTGATATCAAGAAATACGATATGCTTATTTTATTTAGTCCTTCAGGAGTTAAATCTTTATTTAATAACTTTCCTGATTTTGAACAGGGAAATACTATCATTGCTGCATTTGGATCAACTACAGCACAAGCTATCCTGGATGCTAACCTAACTTTAGATATTAGTGCTCCTACTAAATTAGCTCCTTCAATGGCAATGGCACTCGAACAGTATATTATAAAACTTATAAAGAAAAAATAATATAATAATAAAAACGATATAAATAAGGGGCGTTGAATAATACTCAGCGTCCCTTATTTTAATTATATCAATACTTTTTTAATGTTTACATTTTGCAAAGAAGAGCGGCTAACTAACAAGAAGATTATAAATTCTATTTTTACAAAAGGGAATTCTGCTTTTATTTATCCCTTTAATGTAAAATGGTCATTTATTGAATCAAAGTCAGAATTTCCTTTGCAGATATTAATTAGTGTTCCTAAAAGGAATTTTAAAAAGGCAGTTAATCGAAATAAACTAAAAAGATATATAAGAGAGGCATATCGTTTAAATAAAAACATCTTCTCAGACAAAGTTATTAGTAATGATAAAAAGATTGTTTTTACTTTAATATACACTGAAAAAGAAATTTTAAACTTTAAAATGATTCAAGAAAAAATAATTTTAGTTTTACATCGTTTAGTAAAGGAACATGAAAAAAATATTGGCTAAGTTTTTGATATTATTAATTCGTATATATCAATATACTATTTCTCCTTATTTTCCGGCTTCATGCAGATATACACCTACTTGTTCGTCATATGGTGTAGATGCATTAAAGAAATACGGACCATTTAAAGGAGGATGGTTGACTTTAAAAAGATTTTTATCATGTAATCCATGGGGTGGGAGTGGCTTTGATCCGGTTCCTTAAACAATTTTTATTTAAAAAAACAACTATTTTATATATGAGAACATTTCTTCAGACATTGGTTAGATTAAGAATATCTATCATCCTTATTTCTATTGTTTTTATTTCTTTTACTTCTTCGGCACAAAAGAATGATAATGATTTTGAAATATCAAAAAATCTTGAGATCTTTACTACTCTTTACAAGCAGCTACATCTTAATTATGTTGATCCAATCAATTCGGGTGATTTGATGAAGAAAGGTATTGATGCAATGTTAGAGGATCTCGATCCTTATACAGTATATATTCCGGAATCAGAAATTGAGGATTATAAACTAATGACTACCGGTCAATATGGTGGCGTTGGAGCTTTAATTCATCAGAATGGAAGCGATGTTATAATATCAGAACCTTATGAAGGATTTCCTGCTTTTAAAGCTGGTTTAATTCCCGGAGATAGAATTCTGGAGATAAATAAAAAACCAACTAAAGGAAAATCTGTAAGTGATATTAGTTCTATATTAAAAGGACAACCGGGGACAACCCTTACACTTCTGATTGATCGTGATGGAGAAGCAAAACCTTTTGAAAAAACTTTAACCAGAGAAGAAATAAAAATAGATAATATCCCTTTTTACGGAGTTGTAAGTAATGAAGTAGGTTATATAAAGCTAAATGGTTTTACTCAGAATGCCGGAAACGAAGTTAGGGAGGCATTGATAAAACTGAAAGAGAAGAATAATATTAAATTTATTATTTTAGATTTACGTGGAAATGGTGGAGGTTTATTACAGGAAGCGGTTAATATCGTTAATATATTTACTGATAAAGGACAATTGGTTGTTAGCACTAAAGGCAAAGTTGAAGAGCGTAATTATTCTCACAAAACCACAAATGCAGCTACTGATCTTACCATTCCTTTGGCTATATTAGTTGACAGAAATAGTGCTTCTGCTTCAGAGATTGTTTCAGGTGCTATTCAAGATCTTGATAGAGGGATTATTATTGGTCAAAAGACTTATGGTAAAGGATTAGTTCAAAATATATTCCCAATTAGCTATAATTCTCAAGTTAAAATTACTATTGCTAAGTACTATATCCCAAGTGGAAGGTGTATTCAAGCAATTGATTATACACATAGAAATGAAGATGGAAGTGCAGGTAAAATTGCGGATTCATTGAAGGCTGCTTTTAAAACAAAGAATGGTAGAGTTGTGTATGATGGTGGAGGAATAGAACCGGATATTACAATGAAACCTGAAGTTTTAAGTAACATTACTCTTAGTTTGATATCTAAATATCTTATCTTTGATTATGCTAATAAATATAGAAAGACTCATACTTCAATTTCTGCAGCAAAAGACTTTACAATTACTGATTCTATTTATGCTGATTTTACTAAATTCCTTTCGGGTAAGGATTATGACTATGTTACCAAGAGTGAAAAGAATTTAAAAGAATTAAAAGATATAGCAGTTAACGAAAAATATTTTGATGCTATAAAGAATGAATATGAAGCTTTAAAAGATAAGCTGATTCACGATAAAACAGACGATTTAAAAAAGAATAGTAAAGAAATTAAGGAATTGCTTAAAGCTGAAATTGTAAATAGGTATTACTTCCAAAAAGGCAGAATTGAAGCTTCTTTATCTGATGATCCTGAAATTGCTAAAGCTATTTCAATATTTAATGATCAAAGTCAATATAAAGCTATTTTAACTACAACAACTTCGAAGAAATAACAAAACATTTAATTTGATCAGATTAATTAAAAATATTTTTAACTATCTGAACAAGCTTTTTTTATTTAAGCTTGCTATACAAGAATATGTTTATCTATTAGGATTAATAGTTCTTGTTGTTGGCTTGTCGTTGTCTAATTATCTAATGAGTTTAGGCCAATTAATTTTATCTGTTAATTGGGTTCTCGACAATAAAGTCCTCTATAAGTTTAAAACATTCTTCAATAATAAACCTGCATTAATCTTTACTTCCATCTTTCTGATACATGTAATCGGATTGATTTACACCACAGATTTTAACTATGCTCTTAAAGATTTAAGAATTAAACTACCTTTGCTGGGGCTTCCTATTATCTTTACTACTTCAGAATTAATCAGTAAAAAACGATTTCATTTAATCATTTACACTTACATAAGTGCAGTTTTGTTTGGCACTTTTGTTGGGATTTACAATTATATCAATCATTCATATATTGATATACACGAAATCGTTTCTCCGTTTATATCTCATATTCGTTTCAGTCTTAACATTTGTCTTGTATTATGTATTCTTATTTATTTTATTTTTAAAGAGAAACAAATCAAAATTCCTTTAAAGATTTTAATGTTATTTCTATTTTGTTGGTTACTCTATTTCCTTTTTATTCTCGAAGCGTTTACCGGTATTTTCATATTGATTATCCTTATAATATCCTATCTTTTTTATCTTATCATTACTAATAAAAATAAGCTTATCAAGCTTGCAGGCATTCTATTATTTATTGCAATTCCTTTTTCTATCTATATTTATATCCATAAATTGTATCTAAAAAATTATGATGTAAAACCTATTGATTTTTCAAAGCTTGATAAAACAACTCCTTACGGGAATCCTTATCAACAAGATACTATAAATTGGACTGTCGAAAACGGTAATCATTTAGGAGTATATATTTGTTTGCCCGAACTTAAAGACACCTGGAATAAGCGAAGCAAGATTAATATTGATAGCAACGACCGTCAACATCAGCTGCTTTCTAATACGCTTATTCGTTTTCTTAATTCCAAAGGGCTTCGTAAGGATGCTAATGGTGTAAATGCTCTTAGTAATGTGGAAATAAAGGCAATTGAAGGTGGATGTGCAAATGTTAATTATCTTTCAGGACATCCAATTTCGGCTCGTATCTATAAGATAATGTACGAGATGAATATGTACAAACATACTGGCAATACTAAAGGTTATTCAGTTATACAAAGGTTGGAACTCATTAAAGCTTCTTTAAATATTATTAAGAACAACTTTTGGTTTGGAGTTGGAACCGGTGATATGGTGAAAGCTTACGACCAACAACTACATGATATGCATTCCGATCTTTATGGCACCAAACTTCGTTCACATAATCAGTATCTTTCTATCTTTTCTGCTTTAGGTTTTTTTGGCTTCCTTATCTTTTTGACAGCACTTTTTTATCCGGTAATTCTAAACAAACGCATATCTAATTATTACTTTCTTACTTTCTTTATTATTTTCCTTTTATCGATGCTCAACGAAGATACAATTGAGAGCCAGGCGGGAGTAACCTTCTTTGCTTTCTTTTATTCTTTCCTAGGCCTTGCCCCTATTGAAGAAAATTAATTTCTTTACTGTTTTTTTAATTAAAAGACTTCAAATTTCAACTTATTGCTTTCTGAAACGGCAGGGATGCAATAAATCCTTCCAATTGCCTTCCGTTTCGGACCATGTACCAAAAAGTGTCAGCATATTGCTCCGCGTTTCGGACCACCTACCAATATTATCAAAATATTGTCATCCGACCGAAACGCGGAGCAATATGACGAAAGATATTGTCATCCGACCGAAACGCGGAGCAATATGACGAAAGATATTGCCATCCTGCCGAAACGCGGAGCAATATGACGAAAAATAGTGCAATCCGACCGAAACGCGGAGCAATATGACCAAAATATTGGCAGTCGACCGTATCAAACTGCTCTATTTATTTAATTAATGTGTATTGATTGAACGGATTATATAAATGTGCTTATTTTTCTATTGGTATTATTCTCTTACGGGAAAAGATTTTTTTATTTAATTAAATAATGTTGATGGATTGGATTAATGTGTAATTTTACAGAATTTAAATAAAACATTTGTCTTTCTTCTCATTTATATTTAAACCCGAGCTTTGGTTATAAATATAATTAACACTAAGACACGAAGATCACAAAGAAACACTAAGAAAAAAACCTTAGTGAAACTTGGTGTACTTAGTGCCTTAGTGTTAAAAAAAGAGATTTATCTTTCTTCACATTTCTATTTAACCCCTATCTTCGGATCTAAATATAAATATAATTCATAATTCATAATTCATAATTCATAATTAATTAGTACTTTTGTAAAACATAAATTCAGGTTCAAGTTTTTAGAATTAGCTTATCTTGAATTGGCAAATAATTAAATAAGTTATGATACAGAGACAAGAGGTTTTAAACTATTTATCAAATAATAAAGAAATGTTTTATAAACAGTTCAATATTATTAAAATTGGTATTTTTGGTTCGTATGCACGTAATGAACAAACCGAAAATAGCGACATTGATATTATTATAGAAATGCCTCGAGGAACAGAAAATATTTTCGAGAAAAAGCAACTTCTTAAAGATATGCTTAAAACACAATTTCATAGAGAAGTTGATATTTGCAGAGAAAGAGCTATAAAACCATTATTCAAAGAAATAATTCTAAAAGATACAATTTATGTTTGATAAGGATACATTACTGGTAAAGCAAATGTTACAGACTATTGAAAGGATATTTGAATAAAGTGCAAATTTCAATAACCCTGATGATTTTGTAGCTGATTATAAAACTTATGATGCCACTTTAATGAACTTCGTAGTATTAGGCGAAACAGTTGGCAAATTAAGCGAACAGTTTAGAGTCAAACATTCAACTATTGAATGGTCTAAAATATATGCTTTCAGAAATATTATTGCTCACGATTATTTTGGAATTGATGAAGAAGAAGTATATGGAATCATAAAAAAACACATACCAAAACTTCAAACAGATTTACAGAACCTAATAGATTAAATATTTCTTCTTCACTTTTATAAATTAGGCATTTTCTTTTATATAATCCTGTAATTTCGATACTCCCCTATTCTGTAGCCCGTATATTTCTCAACAATTTGTTTTAATCTGTCTTTTGCAGCAAGTTTTTTATACGAAATATCGTAATCAAACTTCCAGTTCTGTTTATCGATTCTTGCCTGCATCACAGCAGGATGCGTTTCATCAAATAAGCAAAGCGAATTAACAATTGAATAATCAAACTCCTCTTTCTTTTGTATGTTCTTTTCAACCCATTGATCATCATGCCACAGTTTATGAAAATTTTCCTGCTTATGTTGCATGGTTTCCGGTCGTTTTACCCAACCATAATGATATACATAAGCATCAATTAATTTTACATTTAATACTTTATTATCTCCTTTTCTAAAGCCTTGTGCATCTTTATAAGAATATATGTTTTTATCAGGACGAATTATCCTTATTTCTCGCCTGTACCAATCTGGTGCATCCGCCACATAATCATAAGAGCCAAAAAAATGCTTGTATTTAAAAAGTAAACCATCCACATCAGAACTATCTTTAAAATCATTCATAGCTTTAATAATATTCTGATGATACTTTTCGTGAACAATTTCGTCACCCTGAATGTAAAAAGCCCAGTCCGAATTCTTATCAATAGCGGCTATAGCCTTATCTGTTTCAACAGCTAATATACGCCCTCCAACCCTTAATGAATCGTCCCAGATGGTTTCAATAATCTTTATTTTATCCGAATTTATGCTCTTTATTAACTTTAACGTCTCATCATCAGAGTTTCCCACTGCAATTATAAATTCATCGCACAAAGGCAAAATAGAATTTATGGCTTCTATAATTGGATAATCGAATTTTATTGCATTTCTAACAAAGCTAAAACCAGATACTTTCATAAATATTTAATTAATTTCTTTATAAATCAAAATTATTAAAATTTGATGACATAAAATTTATAATTTTGCAAATAATTAATAATCGTAGAATAATATGGATTTAAGAAATATTTATCATGCTATCGGAAAGCCGGGTTTGTTTGAATTAATATCAACAAATAAGTCAGGAGCAATCATTGAGTCTTTAATCGACAAGAAACGTATTCAGATGTTTGCGTCTGATAAATTAACAAGTGTTAAAGATGTAAGCTTATTTACAACAGGAGACGATGTCCCATTAGAGGAAGTTTTTAAAACTATTTATCTTAAAGAAAATGGCGAAAAATGTATTGATCCAAAATCTGATAATACAGCTTTAAAAAATTATATGAAAGAAGTTTTGCCCGAATATGATCAGGATAGAGTATATGTTTCGGATATGAAGAAACTTTTTTCGTGGTATAACTTATTAGTTAGCGAAAACAAACTCGATTTTTCAGAAGATGAAAAAGAAGCATCTGAAGAAAACATTGCTGAAGAAAGCAAATAAAAATAATACTTAGCATATATCAAAGTCCGTAATATAATTTACGGACTTTTTTTTATTTGATAAAAATTTCATTAAAGCATACAACCATTTTGAAATAAATTACGTCTAATAACAAAAATGCATAAGAAAATTTCCGAAGATTGGTTAATTGACGGCTGTATAGAAGGAGATCGCTATGCACAAAAGATGCTATTTGAAAAATATCAGGCTACTATGTTTGCAATTTGCATGAGATATGCAAAAAACAAAATGGAAGCCGAAGACGTAATGATTGATGGATTTATGGTAGTATATTCAAGCCTTAGCCAATTCAAAGGGAAGGGTTCTTTTGAAGGATGGATAAAGAGGATAATGATAAATACAGCTATTAATAATTATAGAAGTAATTTAAAAAACTACATGTCATTGTCAATTGATGATGAATCTTACTTTGAAAGAAAAGATGAAGCTGAACAACACAATGAAGAATTTCCAACTGAGGTATTAATGGGGATGATTCAATCGTTACCTGAAGGTTATAGAATGGTTTTTAATCTTTACGAAATAGAAGGATATACTCATAAGGAAATAGCAAAGTTGTTAGATGTCTCGATAGGTACAACTAAAACACAATTGTACCATGCTAAAAAGGCATTACAGAATAAGATTGCAATATATAGACAAGGGGGGCTATCAAAATAAAAAATGAGCGATAATTTAAATAACATAGGAGAAGTTTTCAGGAATTCGTTGAAAGACCTTAAAATGGAGTCAAACGGACAGTTGTGGAACAGACTTGATAAAAGTCTTTCTTCGCAACCTATCGTAACTCCAAAGAAGGTTCTTTTGCACACTTCCCATGTTTCGTGGGTTAGTGTAGCTGCTGCTGCCTCTCTTATCAGCTTTGTTGCTCTTGCGGCTTATTATTTTTCTCCTAAAACACATGAAGCTACTATTGCAAATACAAAGCAAAATAATAAGCAACCAAATAATGTAAATAATATTAAAGACAGTACACTTTACGTAAATAATTCAGATACTGCTAAAGTTATATCTTTAGATAATAAAGAGGAGATTACTAATATTACTCCAAAGAGTAGTAATAATATTGAAAATAAATCCAATCCTGAACTAAATAAACAATATCACAAACCTGAACTTGAAAAGAAGAATAAAAAGACTGATAACAACACATTAACTCCCAATTCAAATAATAATAATCCTCCACAACAGTTTACTAATAATAGTTTTAATAATGTTGCTCCTAATAATTATAATCAATCACCATATACTCAGCCTAACAATGCAGCTAACAATAATAAAACTATAAAAAACAATACTACTACTAATATTCAGCAGTTAGCTGTTATTCCTAACAATAATAAGATTACACCAAAAGACACAGCAAGAGCTATAAATACAATTGATAATAATACTGTTGTTAATAAAAATGAAAATGTTATTAAGCCTGAGCAGGATGTTAAAGAATTAAAGATACCTAATGTGTTTACTCCAAATGGTGATGGTGTTAATGATTATTTTGTGATTAATAATTTAGAAACTTGTAGCAGTGCTCAACTAAAAGTATGTGACCGCAACGGAAGAGTAGTTTTTGAAACCAATAGTTATCATAACGAATGGGATGGACATGGGTTGCCTGATGGCGTTTATTTTTATTCGTTTATTTACCATAGAGGAGCAGCAGGTGGAGTTAAGCAGGGCTCTGTTACCATTAAGAGGTAATTATTCATCCAGTTTAAAGCTTTTCACAACATTATATATTGGCCCTTCTTTGCGAAGAATGCTTTCATAAAGATATATTTCTGTTACATTTCCCTTTTGTATATCAGCCGTTGCATACTTTTCAATAATCTGGTTAAAGAATTTCTTGTCATCAACATTTTTTATTCTACCTATTGTAAGATGTGGAACAAAGTTTTGACGATCACGCTCAAAACCGATAGCTGCCATATTATTCAGAATGTTTTCAGCGAGAGTTTTTAAGATTGGATTGTTATCAATACCAAACCAAATTACTTTAGGTTGATAGCTACTGCCAAATATTCCTGTTTTATTAATATGCATTTCAAATCCACGCACTTCTTTTATGGATTCTTCTACTTTTAAACATATATCAGGAATAATATCCACAGATGTTTCTCCAAAAAACTTTAATGTAAAATGAACATTAAATAACTCTACCCATTTAATGCTTTGAGTATTGAGATTAGTCTTTAATCCATTATAAACTTCTTTAAAGTTAGTATCAGGTATAATCTTAATTGCCAGAAAAAGTCTTTTAGTTTGCATTTAACTCTATTTAATCTTTAAAGTTACATTAGCTTTTTAAACACCTGCCACCAACGATCAGGGATTTCGTTTTCGAGAGCAGTTTGATAATCATTATAAGAGCAAGGAACCAGATAATGTCTTTCGTACTTTATCTTAAGATCTATCGGACAAGGAACTTCCATCCACCAACGATCACTTTTTTTACTCTTGTAGAATATTATTTCACTGGAATGATTCTGGATAGTAACATAATATTTTTTATAATTTTCTTTGTCGAGATAAGGAAAATCTTGCTTACGATTGCAATAACCATCAATAAAATACCAAATCATCTCAGCTACTAAAAAAGAAGTTTGACCATTGCTATCAAAGGTAGGGTTGGTTTCATAAAAACCTATACTTGTTAGTTTATCACTAAGCCCGGCATAGCGAACAATCTGACAAATATCCTCACCATTAAATCCATTGGGCGTAGCATTGGCATTAGCGGGAGCATCAGCTTGCCTTACCGCCGATATATCAATACTAATCATATCTGCATTACGTACTAATGGCTCAACCTCTTCCAGGTCTTTTTTTATAACTCCCAAACGATAAGTATCGAAATAAAGGTTGTCCATAAGTTCTACAGCCTCGTTATCTACAAAATAAGTTTGGTATCCAATATTTGTATAATTAAATAAAAAATTAGGCTGATGAAGGATTATCTTACTTAAAAAAGATTGAGAATCTATATCCTTTTCGGCTTCACCCAAATCAAACATTGGATCAACCACAAACATATTAATAATCTGACCTAACTTTTCGTAAGCTTTATAATTAGCATAAGTTAAATCGTGACTACCACCTATAATAATTGGAAGAATTCCTTTTTTCAGTAAGCTCGAAACAACTTCAGCAACCGCAAAATAAGTATCCTCAACTGTGTGACCGTTCTTTATATTACCTATGTCAGCAATTTTAACAGATGTTTGATGAGGAAACAAACAGTAAAATTTCTTTCTTATCTCATCGGGAGCATAAGCACACCCAAAGTTGTTAATTGAAAGCCTATCTTCCTTCACTCCTAATAAAGCAATATTAATTCCATCTAATTCAGGAAAAGTGTCTTCTTCATAAAATGTAGTTATGATATTGCTGTAACGTTCTCTTTGATCGTTGAAATTGAAATCGGACTGCTTAATTTCAACCGGCTCCAGATATAGTTTTATTTCCATTTAATTGTTTCAATTATTAGATTGTAAAAGTAGAAAAATATTAATTACTAAAGCAAAAATAATTAAAAAACTTTTCAGCAAACAAGTGTTAATATAATTAACATCTTATTATTGTTAATAAATGAATAAGATAATTTTTTATTTACTCAATTCAATCATAAAATGATTATCTTTACAAAAAATTTCAAACGATTTATAAATGGCAATAAATACAAACAAAATACTCTGCAATTAATTTAGAAATGAAACAATTGACAAATATATTTCTTTTCCTTTTTGTTGCTGCTTGTTTAAATTGCAGTGCAATAAATAATTCTCGATTGTTTTTAAAAGAAACCACTTCCGTAAATGTTCTTATCAATAATAAAATTAAAATAAATACTGTTTTACTTTTTGATATTGAAAATGTAATCAAAGATCATTATGTGCTAATAGGGCTTGTAATAATATTGCTTTTTTTATTTATTTATACTAAAATAACCAATTCAAAATTATTTTTCAACCAAAATGTATTAAGATCTTCACAAGAGAAACAATTACTTGAAACTGTTGATAAGCTAACCTATAGTGAGATGCTTCTTAATGAATCTCAACGTATAGCAAAGATAGGAAATCTAGAAAGAAACTTCTTAAGCGGAAAAACAATTTATTCGGATAATCTATGGGATATATTTGAAATTCCGATAGCTGAAAAAGATAATTATCTTGATTACTTCAATAATCTTGAATTTATACATCCAGACGACAGACTATCTTATTTTGAAACTATTGAAAAGTTAAAACAAGATAAAATAGAAAACTACACTATTAATTACAAAGCAATAACAATAAAAGGTAACATTATTAATTTAGTGTCAAAAGGCAAAAGAGTATTAAATAATAAGGGGGAAGTTGAAAGACTCTTAATAATTATACAAGATGTTACAGAAAAGAATAAAATAGAAAGTGAAGTAATTGCTTACGAAAGAAAATTTACGGACATCTTTAGATACAGCCCTTTAATGCTTTCAATAACCACACTTGAGGATGGTATTTTTATAGATACGAATGAACAGTTACTAAAGAATTTTAATTTATCAAAAGAAGAAGTAATTGGCAGATCAGTTAAAACACTTAATCTATATTATGATTTAAAAGATAGAGCCCAAATAGTTGAACTTTTAAAAGAAAATGGTCATTACAGTAATTTCGAAGCTAAATTTGTTCTTCCTGATGGGAGTGTAAGAAATGGCATGTTTAATGGAAGTATCATTGAAATAAATGGTGAAAAATTATACCTCTCGATAGTATCAGATATTACTGAATTAAAAAATGCTGAAGCTGCAATCAAAGAAGGGGAAGAGAAATATAAAATGATTGTAGAAAACACCAACGATGGAATTTTCATCTTTAGTAAAGGTAAACTTATATTTACAAATTATAAAATACAGGAATCATTAGGATATTCTGAAGAAGAGTTAAAGAATATTAGCATCTTTGATCTTATTCACCCAGAAGATAAACAAATGTTTAAAGATTCTATCAGAAATAGAAGCGAAGGGTTGAACGATGCCTCATTTTTTGAAATAAGGATTCTAACAAAAGACAATTTAATTAGAATTTGTGAGTTTACAAAGAAAGTGATTTCTTTAAATGATGGAACAGATATTTTAGGTATTGTTCACGATATTACCGATATTAGAACTGCTGAAATAGAACTTAGAATATTTAACAAATATCTTGAAGAAAAAATAGCTATAGAAATAAAAAGAAGCGAAATGCATGATCAGGCATTATTGCAAAAAACAAAACTTGAGTTTATTGGGGAAATGGCAGCTGGTATGGCTCATGAAATTAATCAACCGCTTACAGGGATAACTATGGGACTAGACAATCTCTTAAATAAAGCTTCTTCTATTGGAATTGAGGAAATATATCTGACCGAAAAAGTAAAAACACTATTTGGTTATGTTAAACGGATAGAAAATATTATTGACCATGTTAGAACATTCTCAAGAGACCAACAAATAACTATTTTTGAAAAATACATTATTAATGAGACAATAGATAATGCCATACTACTTGTAAATAAAACATATAAAAATATTGGAATAGATATTACTTTTGATTGTTCTGATTCGTTATTTTCTCAAGGAAATAAATATAAATTTGAACAAGTAATGCTTAATTTACTTTCAAATGCAAAAGATGCAATAATAGAAAAAGAAAAATTGCAAAGAAATATAACTTTTAATAAGACAATAGAAATAAAATTAATTGACATTGATGAGATGAATATTATCTTTGTAAAAGATTATGGAATTGGTATAAGCAAAAAAAACATAGAAAATATATTCAAACCTTTTTATACTACAAAAGAAGCCAATAAAGGAACAGGGCTGGGTTTGTCTATTGCTTATGGGATAATTAAAGAAATGAACGGAGAAATAGAAACTGAAAGTATAGAAAATGAATATACTTCAATGAAAATAACATTACCAAAAGTTATGCAATAAATAATAATAAAGTAAAGACAATGATAAAGTTAAAAATACTAGTGCTTGATGATAACCAAGGAGTAAGAGACGAGCTAAGTGAATTTCTCACCTCAAAGAATTTTGAAATCTTTCAGGCAAGCTTACCTTCTGAGGCAACTTTTATTCTTGAGAATAACGAAATAGATATAGCAATAGTAGATGTTAAATTACCTGAAAAAGATGGAATAACATATTTAAAGGAAATCAAAGAGAGCTACCCTTTTTTGGAAGTAATTATGATAACCGGACATGGAGATATGAATATGGTAATACAGGCATTAAGATCGGGGGCAAATGATTTCTTTCAGAAACCATTTCGTTCAATAGATGTTGAAGGTGCTATCCATAGAACTCAAAGATTTATTGAACTTAATAAAAAGCTAAAAACAGCTGAGACCAATTATTCATTATTAACACAAGAACTTAATTCAAAGTTTAGATGGAATCTTATAGCAGAAAGTGTTGCTATGAAATCTGTCCTTGATCTTGTAGCTAAGGTTGCACTTTCTGATAAAACCACAGTACTTATAACTGGAGAAAGTGGAACAGGAAAAGAACTTATCGCAAGAATGATTCATTACCTAAGTGCTAGAAAAAATAATTATTTTAATGCTGTAAATTGTTCTGCAATTCCGGATTCTTTATTTGAAAGCGAGTTTTTTGGTCATAAACGTGGAGCATTTACAGATGCTGTAGAAACAAAATCCGGGATGTTTGAAGTTACGAATAAAGGGACATTATTTTTAGATGAAATCGGGGATTTAAAATATGACCTTCAAGGTAAATTTTTAAGAGTTCTTGAAGAAGGAAGAGTTTCTAAAATAGGTGATAACAAAGAATTTGATATTGACGTAAGAGTAGTAGCTGCTACTAATAGAGATCTCAAGCAAATGTGTGATGAAAGTAGGTTTAGAATAGATTTACTTCACCGTTTAAATTCATTTGTTATACATATACCACCTTTACGTGAAAGAAAGGAAGCGATCCCTGCTTTAATAGAATATTATTTAAAAGAATTTGCTAAGCAAGCTAGAAAAAAAATAAAAGGGATAGATGCTAACACCTTAAGATTATTACAGAATTACGAATTTCCGGGCAATATCAGAGAGTTGAGAAACATGATAGAGAGAGCTGTTATTATTTGTGATGATGATAGATTGCAGATGAAACATTTTCAATTGGAAGCTGATTTAATAATTCCTGTCACTGAATTATATGAAGATAATGAGTCATACAATCTTGCAGATATAGAAAGAAGTGTAATAATTAAAGCACTAACACGAACCAAAAATAATAGAACTCATGCTTCAAATCTTTTGGGTATTGAAAGGAGTAGATTACTTAGGAAAATAAACTTATATTCTATTACTGAAAAAGATATTAAAAAAAGAAAATCATAGTAAAAACAGCTAACTTTTTTAGGTGCTATGAAAAATATTTAGCGATTCTATATATAGTTTCTCTCAGAAAACTTATAATTGACTAATTATTAATATTATTTCGTTGATAATAGTTTGAATCTTTTTAAGAAAGTGCTTGTGTAATTCAAATAAAATGCTTAATACCTTATCCGTTAATAGGGATTTTTTCTAATGATAGTCATTATAAAAAAGTGTTGATTATTTTTAGATATTAAATGCTTTAAAACAGGTAAAAGTTTAGTTATTTTGCAAGATTTAATGTAATTTTTTCTTATAATAAATGAAATCCTTTACCAATTGAATTTACAGACAAGAATATTGTTTCAGGGGAAGGCATTTAGTTGTTTAGACTATTAGGCTTTTAGAAAAACAAGAGCGACTGTTTTGATAAGGCAGCCGCTCTTTGTTTTCGGACTTTTTCGTAATTCGTAATTGATTTCTATTCTTTTAAAAACTTCCTTAGCAACATGCCATTATCAGTACTTACACTAACGATTTATCATTATAAATCAGCGCAATAATATTTTCTGCAAAATTAGTTTAATTAAATAAATAACAAGCTATCAAAACTAATAATAATTTATTTATTATTTTGAGAGACCCAATAATGAGATTTTATCAATATTAAAATTTAGGTAATATCCATTTTGGATTATGTCTTAATATCAATATTAAGGTAATATCTGTTTTGGATTATGCCTTAATATCAATATTAAGGTAATATCCGTTTTGGATTATGTCTTAATATCAATAT